>JBBQDD010000119.1:0-7179 GCA_038319335.1 Sphingomonadales bacterium | reverse complement strand
TTTGCGGATGCGTGCTGCCGTATCGTAAACCGAGCCATGGCATGGGCAGAAATAGCCGCCAAACTCGCCCTTCACTTCGCCCTCGCCGGCACCCAGCGGCACGCAGCCGAGATGGGTGCACACGCCCAGCGTGATCAGCCAGTTCTTGTGGCCTTCCTTGGTGCGTTGGGCTAGCGTTTCGGGGTCGCGCAGGCCAGCGACGGGCACCGCATCAGCCGATGCGATTTCGGCCGGCGTCAGGTTGCGCACGAACAGCGGCTGCTTGCGGAACACCGTCTTCACGGCCTGGCCCGGCAGGATCTGCGCCAGATCGATATCAGTCGATGATTCGGCCAGCACGTCTGCCGACGGGTTCATCTGGTTCACCAGCGGCACCAGCACCGCCACCACGCCAACGCCGCCGAACGACAGCGCAGCAATGCTGAGGAAATCGCGGCGGCGGGGATCTTCGCCATGCGACGAACCCGGCGTTTCACCCATTGGAGTAGCGTCGCTCACCGTTGCCATTCGCTTGCCCTTGCGGTTCAAATCTATGTTGTAGTCAGCTGTTCGGCTGCCATTCACGCGGCGGCGTCGCACACTGTCGAATCGCGGCCTGATAGCTACAGGCACGCTTAATGCCAACAGCATTTTATCCAACTTGAGGGGATACGGCTATAAGGCCTATGGCAGGGCATGACCGTGCCTGCCGCCCCTGCGCCTGCCCCATCGTTGCGGCTGGCGCTCTATCAACCCGAGATTGCTGCCAATGTCGGTGCCATCCTGCGGACGGCGGCGTGTTTCGATGTGGCCGTGGACCTGATCGAGCCGCTGGGTTTTGCGTTTTCGGATCGATCACTCGCGCGCGCCGGCATGGATTATGCCGCAGCGGCCATGGTGACGCGCCATGCCGATTGGGATGCCTTTGCCGCGTCGATCACTGGCCGGATCGTCCTGTTCACGACCAGGGGTGCCGAACGAATGCCCGCAACGCGCTTCCTGCCGGGCGACACGTTGCTGTTCGGTGCGGAAAGCATGGGCGTGCCGGATTTCGTCCATGACCGTGCCGATGTTCGGGTGCGGATTCCCTTGCGGCCCGGGCTACGCTCGCTCAACATCGGCGTGTCGGCAGCGATCGGCCTGGCAGAAGCGCTGCGCCAGCTCGATGCCTGGCCTGAAACAGACTGACCTCAACCAGCAGGGAGAGCCGCCAATGGACCGATTTTCCGGACGCCGCATGGACGGCGCGGCATTCACCAATTGCTCAATGGCGCAGGCGCAATTTGATGACGTCAATCTGGCAGGTGCCCGATTTGTGAATGTCAGCCTGGCAGGAGCGCGGCTGGAGGACGTCAACCTATCGGGCTTGACGATCGATAATGCCAACATCAAGGGAATGCGCATCTTCGGCTATGACGTCGAGGCCTGGATCCGGGAGCAGCTCGCCAAGGATGGCTGCCATCTCGATTGATCGGGCCCCGGGGATCAAAGACGCCCTCTCGACTACGAATCTGCACTGGAATTAGGTGACGCAATGGCCCCGCTAGACGAACAGCAATCCACCGCCCGAGCCTGGTTCGAGCATCTCCGCGACCTGATCTGCGCCGAATTCGTCGCCATTGAGCGAGAGGCCGGGTCAGACGCTGATTTCGATTATGTGACCTGGGATCGCACCGACCCGACGGGCGATCATGGCGGCGGCGGCGTGCGCGGGGTGATGAAGGGCAAGGTTTTCGAAAAGGTGGGCGTAAACGTTTCCACCGTCGGCGGTACCTTTGAAGGCGAGTTCGCCAAATCCATCCACGGCGCGGCGGAAGACCCCGGCTTTTTCGCCACCGGCATCAGCCTGGTCGCGCACATGGCCAATCCGCATGTGCCCGCCGTGCACATGAACACCCGTTTCCTGGTCACGACCAAGCGCTGGTTCGGCGGCGGTGCCGATCTGAACCCGCCCCTGCCCTATGACGAGGATACGGCGGATTTCCACGCGACGCTGAAGGCGCACTGCGACCCGCACGGTGCCGATTATTATGATCGCTACAAGAAATGGGCGGACGAGTATTTCTACATCCCCCACCGCCAGTGCCACCGCGGCGTGGGCGGCATTTTCGCCGATCATATCGAGGGTGATTTCGACGCCAATCTGGCCTTTATCAAGGATATCGGCCGCGCCTTTCTGGACAGCTATCCGCGCATCGTGCGGCGGCGGATGCACACGCCTTTCACCGATGCCGATATGGCGCAGATGCTGACCTGGCGGGGGCGCTATGCCGAATTCAACCTGGTTTATGATCGCGGCACATTGTTCGGATTGAAGACGGGCGGCAATATCGATGCGATCCTGATGAGCCTGCCACCTTTGGCCACCTGGGCGTAAGACGCGCCGGGTTGAGGTAAGGCGGGTTCGGGCAGGAAATCGGCAAGCGCCCCCGGCCAAAACTAAGGCTTGTTCGGTCGCCAACCGGCCACAGCGGGTCGGCTGTCGCTGCCCCGCAACCTGGAAATACGCAACCCTCCCCGGCGCAGGCCGAGGCCCAGTTACGACACGCCGGTTGCGCTCACCTGAGTGCTGCTTTGAATGCCCTGCTACCGGCCCCCGGCCAGTCCGTGCGTCTACAAACAAGCAGGAAGAAGAACCTCGATCCGACAACCAATGTAGCACCTATGCGCTAAGCCGGATCGTCACTACACCCGTCACAGCAAGCAGCGGAATTTGAGGAGTGCGTGATGCGTCACTGGACTATATCGGCGGCGATTGGCGCTGCAATCTTGAGCTCTAGCTCAGGCGCCGCGATTCCAGCTCAAGTTGTGATTTCAGGCACCTATGTTCTGGACAGGGAGCGGAGCGACAACGCCTTTCAAGTGATCGACAGCGCCACCACCGACCTTTCCGACGCCGCGCGCCCTAGCGTTCGCGTCAGGCTCCGCAAGTCCACCGCGGTAGATAGACTTAGAATTTCGACTGCAGGAAGTCGCGTGGGGATTGCGTATGATGCCAAAGCACCTATCGCCGTTTGGATAGGCGAAGCACCCATCAGGTGGAAGCTCACGGAAGGGTTTGTTTTCGATGTGTCGGCCAAAGCTAATGGTGACTCCGTCTCTTTAACATTCCGTGACAATTACACCGAGTGGACCACAACCTATCATAGTGTTGGCCAGGATTTGGTGGCGGATACTACCATCATTATTCCAATGCTCGCTAAGCCGATCGTCTATAGGCAAGTCTATAGTCCAACACGCTGACAGGGTTACCAGGAGAATTTTCTGGTTAGAAGCCGCTGACCGGTCTTCGACTTGTGATGCGGATGCCGATCAAGATGACCTCTCCACGGTCTGCTTTAAGGCGCGCTACAACCGTGAACGAAACGGCAGCAACCGGGCGAAGGCAGCCGCATCGGGTGATCGTCGCACAACTTCCGGAAATGGTGGTTAGCGGCCATCTGTTTTCATGAGCGCCGCACACTTACCGGCGGGCACGAGTTGCAACTTTTTGATTTTGACAAATATAAACTGGCTTCCCTCCCAGTTCCGCATGAACGTCGGTCGGCGTGGGGCTAAATATCCCTGCCCAATAACGCGGAAGCACATCGTTTCATCGGGATGGTGGATGTAGGCGTCGTTCACAGGCTTGGCATAAACTTGCTGCCACTTCCCCTCGCTCAACTGAAAATCCATATGTTTTAGACCTGACTCTGGGTCAGGGAAGAAACCGGGATATTCCCAATGCGCGTCCAGAAACCCGCTAACCCACCGCAGTTTCTTTTCATTTATCGGCTCTTGGCCACTGGCAGCCGCCGGAATGTTCGCGATCATGGCGCAAAGGAGAAGCGTGAGCGACCTTGTCATCGGGGCGGTTTGCCACGACCTGCTAACGTCCGCAATTGGGCGGTAGCGGACAGGCCGGTATTGGTCGGTCTACGACCTAAACAATATTGCAATGATCCGTCGTCTCGGGCCCAGCCAAAGCTTTCCTAAAAAGCTGCTTTTTGGAAATATGGAACTGCACGCACCCTTGCGGGGCGCGCCGCTCATCCACATCGTCGATAATCCCCCAACAACCGGTCCGTCAGCCCGGGTCCGGCCCCATGCCCAGCGCGCGCTTCAGGTCACGCTTCGGTGCCAGGTGGCGGGGCTTGATGTGACCTTAAGCGCCGTGATGGCGACCCGGGTCGTACGCCCCATCACCCCGCCCGGCGCGCCGCCAGCTGCCGGTACACCGCGATCCGCACCAGGATGGTCGTCAGCGCAACGGCGGCGGCAATCGCTGCGGCAGCGGAATCGACGATGGTGATCATCACCGGGTTGGCCGCGTGAGCGGCGCGCAATGCCGTGTCGATCTGCTGGAACGGCGAAGGCAGGAACTGCCCGGCAATCAGGCCGATCCCGGTCAGCCCGGCCAGCATCAGGCCGTTGCCGCGCGTCAGCGTGATGCTGCGCATAATAGCAGCGGTGGCTGTGATCGGCCGGTCAGTGATCAGCAACGGGCTGATCAACATCGTACGGCCCATGATATACAGCCCCGGCACGATCAGCACGAACAGCCCGAGCGACGCCGGCACCGCGATCAGCAGCGCGGCCAGCGCATAGCGCGGCAACAGACCCAGCGCGCGCGCCATGGCCGCGCGCAGATCGTCACTGTCAGGATCGAGCAGGAATGCGCTGATCGCCAGCGACCCATAGAGCGACAGGATGCCAGCGCCGATGAACATCGATCCATTGTCGACAATCCATGCCGCCAGCAGGTTGGCGGCGGCCTGAATCTCCGGCTCGGTCGCGCCTGATTCTGGCCAGGGAGGTGCCACCGGCACCAACAACAGCAGCGCAAGCGTGGGGACGAAGATGAACAGCGCCGCCACGCTCAACAACACCTCGCGGTGCCGCTGGAAAAGGCCCCAGGCGTCGGTGAAAACGCCCGGCAGGTTGATCTTCATGGGGTGGCGGAAAAGCTGTCAGGGGTTTCCTGCGCGTGGTGGTGCGCGGCGAGGAACAGCTTGCCGACAAAGGCCGCCTGCAACACCTCAAACGCCGTGCCCACCGTGCCGACCGCAACTGACGTCAGCACGCTGGCGACGCTGCCGGGTGATGTGCCGCCCGCGATCAGCCCCAGCACGCCGCCAAACGCCGCCTTGGCCGCCAGGGCCGCGACGCTGCTGACGATCACGTAGAGCAGCAGCACACCGACGATCTTCAGCGCAAGGCCCCGGGTCAGCCGCCATGATCGGCCAATCGCGCCCAGCCCGATATTATCACCAACCAGCGCGGGATAGGCGAGCGTCAACCGCGCGCTGATCCATATCGTCGCCACTGCCCAGGCCAGCATGTACCCCAGCGACGCCCAGACGAGCCCGGCGGGCAGCTGCGCCATGGCCGCTGCGATCGCCGCCTGATCGTTGTTCATAAAGCCGCTCATATCGATGCCGGATGCAGCGACGATCACCACCAGCGGAATCAGCGCAAGCATCAGCACCGCCAGCAGCAGCACGGTGATCACCAGCGCCAGCGGCAGCTTGCCCAGCGCCGCGCGCACAGCATCGCCGCCCGTGCGCCCGGCATTCACCGCCAGCGCCATGATCGCCAGCTGACCAAAAATCGATATGATCGCCAGGATGAGCGCGGCGGCGCTGATCCAGGGTTGCAGGGCGGGATTATCGGTTCCCAGCGGGGCGATGGCATCGTTGATCGATGCGGGCACGAAAATCGCCGCCAGCGCGATGGGCGTTACCGTGCCGATATTGTCGCCCAGAAATTCGGTCGCCCGATCCCACACCGTTCCCATATTGACCGAAGGCAAGGCAGCTTACTCCCCAGATCGGGCCGATACACCCGTGATGCCCGGTGTTAGACGATTGCCCAGCCCATTGCCAATGGCTGGCGGCCGGTGCCCCCGCCTGATGGCGCTTGCACCCCGCCAGCGGGTGACGCAGGACGCGGGCATGATCGACGATGTGGAATGGCGGATCGAGGCGAGCCCGGTCGACTATGCGGTCGCCGCCGCGACAATGGATGCCCGCGCCGCCGATATCGCGGCAGGCCGTGCGCGCGAGCTGGTATGGCTGCTCGAGCATCCGCCCGTTTATACAGCAGGCACCAGCGCCGATCCCGCTGAGCTGATCGAGGCACGCTTTCCCGTCCACGCCACCGGGCGCGGTGGGCGCTATACCTATCATGGGCCGGGCCAGCGGGTCGGCTATGTGCTGCTCGATCTCAACCGGCGTGGGCGCGACGTGCGGGGCTTTGTCCACGCGATCGAACAATGGGTCATCGACGCGCTTGGCCGGCTCGACATCCCCTGCTTCACCGCGCCGGGCCGGGTGGGCATCTGGACGATGGACGGTGCGCAAGAAGCCAAGATCGGTGCAATTGGCGTGCGGGTGCGGCGCTGGGTGACGCTGCACGGATTCGCGGTTAACGTGATGCCTGAATTGGGGCACTTTGATGGCATCATTGCATGCGGATTGCCTGATTTTGGCGTTACCAGCGTCAAAAAGCTCGGCAAAACCGCCAATTTTGCGGCGCTGGATGCAGCGCTGGCGCTTGAATTTGCAGCTTTTCTGCAAAGACTTTCTTTGTCGGTGCAAAACGAGGCTTGAGGGCGAGGCGATATCAGACTAATGTCCACCACGGTTTGGGTATTAAAGGCGGTCAAGCCGGCCAAATCCACTATCTTAGGGAGCTTCCAAATGCGTGCACTCATTTCCAAAGTCGTAGCCGGTTCGATGATCGCCGGTGCGGCACTGATGATTTCGGCCTGCTCGCCGAAGACCGAAACGACCACCGACAACGCCATGGTCAGCGAAATGACCGCCAACGAAGGCGATGCGATGGCCACTGACAACATGACCGCAACGGACGGCGCCATGGCGTCGAACGACGCGATGATGTCATCGAACGACGCAATGATGTCGTCGAACGACGCCATGATGTCGACCAACGAAACCAAGTAATTGGTGATTGCTTCGGCTGCCCTTGGGTAGCCTGGCGACAGAACGGGCCGTCCGGTTAGCCGGGCGGCCCTTTTCGATTCTGACGCTCCGTTGCTTCGCGCCGCCCCCTACCGCCTGGTGATCTGCGGGTCACCACGGTATCGAATCAGGGGCCGCCAAACCAAAAATCAGCCGCATTAACCCGGCCTTTGTCACCGGCCGATAAAGCGGGTGGGGCGGACCGAATCAGCCAATCATCCTGCTAAGGGACCGGTTG
>JBBQDD010000118.1:0-7184 GCA_038319335.1 Sphingomonadales bacterium | reverse complement strand
TTTTAATATGGCGGGTATGGTCAAGCGTGATCATCGCCGCGACTGTCCCGAAACAGGCCCCAATCCCCGCCCGCACACGACAAAAAGCCCGCCGGAACGGGTCCGACGGGCGAAATGTCACGAAACGGTAACGGGTTAGGCGAGTGCCGAAACGCGCTTTGTCAGCCGTGCGAATTTGCGCGACGCGGTGTTCTTGTGGAGCACGCCCTTGGCAACGCCGCGCGCCAATTCCGGCTGCGCTGCGGCCAGAGCAGAGGTCGCTGCGACCTTGTCGCCCGAATCGAGTGCCGCTTCGACCTTCTTTACAAAGGTGCGGATACGCCCGACGCGATTGGTGTTGATTTCCGCGCGGCGGTCGTTCCGCCGGATACGCTTTTTCGCTTGTGGCGTATTCGCCATGCCGTCCTCGAACCTTTCCAATGAAAAAGGGCGGGGGAAGAATTCCCGATCGCCCTTCGAAAGCGCGCCTCTTAACCCCGGCCAGCCTTGTGGTCAACCACTCAGCGCTGGCATTTGCTGCACCAGAAGGTGGAACGCCCGCCTTCCGGCCGCCGCAGCACGGGCGCGCCGCATCCGCACGCCTCGCCCGCACGGCCATAGACGCGCCATTGCTTGGAAAAATAGCCAAGTTCCCCGTCGGGCCGGGCATAATCGCGCAGGGTGGAACCGCCCGCCGTGATCGCCGCTGCCAGCACCTCGCGGATGGCATCGACCAGAATCGCCAGCCGGGCATGCGCGATCCGCCCCGCCGCGCGCGAAGGCGCAATGCCCGCCATGTGCATCGCCTCACACACATAGATATTGCCAAGCCCCGCCACGATCCGCTGGTCGAGCAGCATGGCCTTGATGGGTGCCACCCGGCCATCCAGCGCGGTGCGCAAATAGGCGGCGGTAAAGTCCGGCCCCAGCGGCTCCGGCCCCATTGCCACGAAGGGCGGATAGGCGGCCAAGTCAGCAGTTGGCACCAGATCAACCGAGCCAAAACGACGCGGATCGTTCAGCGCCAGCGTGCGCGCCACGGCGGTCGTCAGCACCAGATGATCATGCGTCAGCGTTTCGGATGGATCGACTCGCCACCGGCCCGACATGCCGAGGTGAAAGATCATCGTGTCGCCGCGATCAGTATCGATCAGCCCATATTTGGCGCGGCGGTGCAGCCGGGTCACCCGCGCACCCGTCAGTCGTTGCCCCAGATCAGCGGGGAAAGGGCGGCGCAGATCGGCCCGGCGCAGCAGCACGCGGGCAATCTGCTCCCCCTGGAGCACGGGGCGCAGGCCCAGGACAGTGGTTTCAACTTCGGGAAGTTCGGGCATTTCAATAATGCAGCTAGGTTGGGTTTGCCCCGCCCACAAGGCCAAGCTAGAGCGACCGAATGACTGATATCGTCTCCTTCGGCTATGAAGACATTGCCGCATCCGAAAAAACCGCCCGGGTGGGCGACGTGTTCAAAAGCGTCGCGCCTTCCTATGATCTGATGAACGATGCCATGTCGGCCGGCATGCACCGGTTGTGGAAGGATCGATTCGTCCGCCGCGTGCAACCGCGCGCCGGCGACACGATCCTCGACATGGCGGGTGGCACGGGCGACATCGCGTTCCGCATGGCGCCATCAGGTGCGGCGATTACCGTGGCGGATATCAACCCGGCGATGCTGGAAGTCGGCATCGAACGCGCCGCAAAACGCGGGATCGACGGGCTGGTGTGGACCGAGGCGAATGCCGAGACGCTGGTATTCCCCGAACGTTTTTTTGATGCCTACACAATCGCCTTTGGCATCCGCAACGTGACCGACATTCCCAAGGCGCTGGGCGAGGCGCACCGCGTGCTGAAGCGCGGCGGGCGGTTCTTTTGCCTGGAGTTCTCCACCACGCTCTGGCCGGGCTTTGCGGAGGTTTATGACCTGTATTCGCACAAGCTGGTGCCGCAACTCGGCAAGCTGCTTGCGCGGGATGAGGATAGCTATCGCTATCTGATCGAATCGATCCGCCGCTTCCCTGACATGCCGACATTCGAACGGATGATTGCACAGGCGGGGTTCGTCCAGACGAAGGTGGAGCCGATGCTGGGCGGGCTGGTCGCGATCCATAGCGGCTGGAAGATTTGATGCCGCCACTCGAATCCTCCCCGGCACGGGGAGGGGAACCGCGACGTGAAGCGGCGTGGTGGAGGGGGTTCTCCACCGGCGCTGCGCTGCCTGGCGCGCCCCCTCCTCCAGCTGCGCTGGTTCCCCTCCCCGTCCAGGGGATGACTTTTCCATGACCGCCCCCGCTGTCCATCTCTGGCGCCTGCTGAAATGGGGGCGCACGCTTGCGCGCCACGGTGCGCTCAGGGGCATTGAGCGCGATCCGAATGCTCCCGCCACGATCCGCCGATTGGTGCGAATCTTGCGTTTTGGCGTCCGGCTGCCTGCGACTCCCGCTTATGCCGATGCGCTTCAGGCGATCGGCCCCGCCGCCATCAAATTCGGCCAGACACTGGCAACGCGGCCCGATATCGTCGGCGAAGCGGCGGCCAAGGATCTACAGCGGCTGCAGGATGCTCTGCCCCCTGTCTCGTTCGACGTGATCAGCGCCGCGATGGTGAAAAGCTTTGGCCGCCCGCTCGACGCGCTGTTCGCCTCCATTGATCCCGTGCCGGTCGGTGCCGCATCCATCGCCCAGGTGCACCGCGGCGTGACGACTGATGGCCGCACCGTCGCAATCAAGGTGTTGCGCCCCGGCGTGGAGGAAGAATTCGCCCGCGCCATCGATACCTATCAATGGGCCGCCGCCCAGCTCGAATCGATGGGCGGCGAGCTCGCCCGGCTCCAGCCCCGGCTGGTGATCGAGACGTTCAAGCGCTGGACCGCGCGCGAGCTTGATCTGCGGCGCGAAGCGGCATCCGCATCCGAACTCGCCGAGGCGATGACGGCAGAACCCGATTTTGTCGTCCCCAAGATCGATTGGCAGCGCACCACCGGGAACGTCCTGACCCTGGAATGGATCGACGGCATCAAGATGTCGAACCGCGCCGCCGTGCTGGCAGCGGGGCATGATCCCGCCCGGCTCGCGCATATTCTGGTCCATGCGTTCCTGCGCCAGGCGATTGCGGAGGGTTTTTTCCATGCCGATCTGCACCAGGGCAATCTGTTCGTGCTGCCCGGCAACCGCATCGCCGCGATCGATTTCGGCATTATGGGCCGGATTGATCGGCGCGCGCGGGTATGGCTGGCGGAAATTCTCTACGGCCTGATCACCGGCAATTACCGCCGCGTCGCCGAAATCCATTTCGAGGCGGGTTATGTGCCCCCGCACCACGACGTCGCCGAATTCGCCACCGCGCTGCGCGCCGTCGGGGAGCCGATGCGGGGCATGTCCGTTAAGGACATGTCGGTCGGCAACATGCTCGACGGGCTGTTCAACATCACCCGCGATTTCGACATGAAAACCCAGCCGCACCTGCTGCTGCTGCAAAAGACGATGGTGATGGTGGAAGGCGTGGCGACCGCACTCGATCCTGATATCAACATGTGGGAAACCGCAGCCCCCTTTGTGCGCGAATGGATCCGCACAGAGCTTGGCCCCGAAACCTTTGTGGCTGACCGGCTGACCGCTGATTTCAAGACACTGGCGCGCCTGCCCCAGCTGATTCGCAACATCGAACGCCATTTCCCCGATGCCGGTGGCGCCCCCCCTGCCCCGCCATTGCGCGAAATCGAAGTGGTGCGGATTGGCGGGGGCTGGCGTTATGCGGCCGTCGCGCTGCTCGCCTCGGGCATCAGCGTGGCGGCGATGTGGGTGGTGCTGGGATAGCATGGCCCGGCCGCGCCCGCCCCTTTGGCTTGCCGCACCAAGCCGGTTTGCGAGCCTGAAGGCACCGCAGGCAAAATCCGGGCTTATCCTGCTGGGGCTGTTCCTGGCGTTCTGCCTCAGCGCGTTGCTGGTGGCGGGGCCGCCGCCGGTCAGTCGTGATCCGGCCAACCGCGCCGATGATCAGGCCGATGTGATGCTGTACGAATCGATCGTCGCGGGGGTGCGCGGCGGCGGCAATTATTATGAGGTGACGGCGGCCGCACTGCGTTCCGGCGATTACCCGCTGCGCCCCTTTGTCACGTTTCGCCTGCCGACCCTGGCAGTGGTGCAGGCGCTGCTGCCCCCACCGCTGACGTTGCTGCTGCTTTATGCCCTGGCCGCCGGCGTGGTGGCCGCGTGGTTCATCCGCCTGCGCCACGCCCTCACCCGGCCCCCGCCGCTGGCGATTGCGCTGGTGTTGCTGGCGGGCGGCATGGTGGCGTTCGTGCAGCCATCGCTCGCTGCCTTTCACGAGATTTGGGCAGGGCTGCTGATCGCGCTGTCGCTGGCGCTGCGGCGGCAGGACCGGTGGATCACCGCCGCTGCCGTGGCCTTGATGGCAATGCTCGTCCGCGAAACGGCAGCGCTCTATGTGATGGTGATGTTCGGCATGGCGGTGATCGAGGGCCAGCGGCGCGAGGCGGTGGGCTGGGCCGCGACATTGGGCGTGCTGGCAATCGTGGTCGCCGCCCATGCCTATGCGGTTGGCCAGGTCGTCGGCCCGCTTGATCCCGCATCGCCGGGCTGGGCCGGGCTGCTGGGCTTCGGGTTTTTCGTGAAGACCATGTCGATTTCCACCGCGCTCAATCTCGCCCCGTCATGGCTGGCGGCGCTGCTGGTGGGGCTGGCGCTGTTCGGCTGGGCCAGCTGGCGCGATCCGCTGGCGCTGCGCGCGCTGGCGGTGTTTGGCGCTTATGCGTTGTTGCTCAGCCTGTTTGGGCGTGCCGATACATTTTACTGGGGCCTGCTGGCCGCGCCCACGATTCTGGTGGGGCTCGCCTTTGCGCCTGACGGGATGCGCGACCTGAGCCTCGCCGCGCTCGACAGCCGCCGCATTACCGTGACAAGAAGCGTGCGATGAAACGCATCCTCCTGATCGTCGGTGGCGGCATTGCCGCGTACAAGGCGTGCGAGCTGATCCGGCTGGCGCGCAAGGCGGGGCTGGGCGTGCGCTGCGTGCTGACGGCGGGCGGCGCGCAGTTCCTCACCCCGATGACGCTGGCGGCGCTATCAGAAAATCCGGTCCACACCAGCCTTTGGGATTTGAAGGATGAAGCGGAGATGGGGCATATCCAGCTTAGCCGGGAGGCTGATCTGGTCGTCATCGCGCCTGCGACTGCCGATCTGATGGCCAAGATGGCAGCGGGCATCGCCGATGATCTGGCCACCACGCTGCTGCTCGCCACCGACAAGCCCGTGCTCGCCGCGCCTGCGATGAACGTGCGGATGTGGGAGCACCCCGCCACCCGCCGCAATGTAGCGCAGCTGCGCGCGGACGGCATCACCGTGATGCAGCCTGATGAAGGGCCCATGGCGTGCGGCGAATTCGGCGCGGGGCGCTTGCCCGAGCCAGAAGCGATCCTGGCCGCGATCCAGCACGCGCTGGCAGGCTGATGATGATGGCAACGGGGCTGACGGGCATCCACATCATCGTCACCGCCGGGCCAACGCATGAGCCGATCGATCCCGTGCGCTATCTCGCCAACCGGTCATCTGGGCGGCAGGGTTTTGCGATTGCGGGCGCGCTGGCAGCTTTTGGCGCGCGGGTGACGCTGATTGCGGGGCCAGTATCGCTGCCAACACCGCCGGGCGTGGACCGGGTCGATGTGGAAACGGCGCTGCACATGGCCGCGGCGGTGGATGCCGCCCTGCCCGCCGATGCCGCGGTGATGGTCGCCGCCGTGGCAGACTGGCGCGTCACCCCCAGTCCGCAAAAGATCAAGAAAGGCGCGCGCTCGCCCACGCTGATGCTCGTCGAAAATCCCGATATTCTGGCCAATCTCGCCCGCAGCCCGCAGCGCCCCCGCCTGCTGATCGGCTTTGCGGCAGAAACCGAACGCGTCATCGACCACGCCACCGCCAAGCGCGTCCGCAAAGGCGCCGACTGGATTGTCGCCAATGACGTTTCCGGCGACGTGATGGGCGGCGATGCCAACACCGTCCACCTCATCACCGCATCAGGCACCGAAAGCTGGCCGCTAATGGCCAAGGGCGAGGTGGCGGAACGACTGGCCGCGCGCATCGCCGACGCGCTGACCGGCATCCCGGGGCAAATTACAGCATGAGCCCCACCGCCCCCATCACCATCGCCATCCACCGCCTGCCCCATGGCGAGGGCCTGCCCCTGCCCGCTTACGCCACTGCTGGCGCTGCCGGGATGGACGTTGTCGCCGCCGAAGCGCTGACGCTGACACCCGGCGCGCGGTATGCGGTGGCCACCGGGTTTGCCATCGCGATTCCCGATGGGTTTGAGGTGCAGGTGCGCCCGCGATCCGGCCTGGCGCTGAAGCATGGCATCACCTGCCTCAATTCCCCCGGCACGATCGACAGCGATTACCGGGGCGAGGTGAAGATCATCCTCGCCAATCTGGGCGATGCCCCCTTCGTCATCGCGCGCGGCGACCGGATTGCGCAGCTGGTGCCCGCCGCCGTCCAGCGCGCGACGCTGCACGAGGTGGGCAGCCTCGATGAAACCGTGCGCGGGGCAGGTGGTTTCGGCTCGACCGGGGTGTGATGCTGAGCGACGCCCAGCTTGATCGCTATGCCCGCCATATCGTGCTGCGAGAGGTTGGCGGCGGCGGGCAGGCAAAGCTGCTCGCGAGCCATGTGGTGGTGATCGGCGCGGGCGGAATCGGTTCCCCCGCGCTGCACTATCTGGCTGCAGCGGGAATCGGGCGGCTGACGATCATCGACGATGATCAGGTCGATCTCAGCAACCTGCAGCGCCAGACGCTGTTCGGCACCAACGATATTGGCCGACCCAAGGTGGAAGCGGCAGCAGATGCCATCGCCCGGCTGAACCCGGACAGTGCCGTCATCCCCGTCACCCTCCGCATCGCCGCGCACAATGCAGCCGCGCTGCTGGCCGGGGCCGATGTCGTGCTGGACGGGTGCGACAACTTCGCCACGCGGCTGGCGGTGGCAGATGCCGCGCTGGCGCTACGCATCCCGCTGGTCTCCGCCGCTGTGGGGCAGTTTGAGGGGCAATTGGGCGTGTATCGGGGGTGGGAACCCGCCCTGCCCTGTTATCGCTGCTTTGTGGGGCATGATCCGGACCGCGCCGATGCCAGCTGCGCTGATCAGGGAGTGCTCGGCGCGATGACCGGGGTGCTGGGCAGCCTGGCCGCGATGGAG
>JBBQDD010000117.1:0-7247 GCA_038319335.1 Sphingomonadales bacterium | reverse complement strand
CAAGATCGCGGATCGGCAGGGCATTCTCGAAACGCTGTCCGTTACCGCGCGCCTTGAAAAGGTGCTGGGTCTGATGGAGAGCGAGATTTCCGTGCTCCAGGTCGAGAAGCGCATTCGCTCGCGCGTCAAGCGCCAGATGGAGAAAACCCAGCGCGAGTATTATCTCAACGAGCAGATGAAGGCGATCCAGAAGGAGCTTGGCGACCAGGAGGAAGGCCGTGACGAGCTGTCTGAGCTGGAGGACCGCATCGCCAAGACCAAGTTTACCAAGGAGGCCCGCGACAAGGCTTTGGCCGAGCTGAAGAAGCTCAGGCAAATGTCGCCCATGTCGGCTGAGGCCACTGTGGTGCGCAATTATCTGGACGTTTTGTTGGGCCTGCCCTGGGGCAAGAAATCAAAGCTGAAAAAGGACATCGCGGCAGCGCAGGCGGTGCTGGACGAGGATCATTATGCGCTGGAAAAGGTGAAGGACCGGATTGTCGAATATCTGGCGGTTCAGGCGCGCACCAACAAGCTGAAGGGCCCCATTTTGTGCCTGGTCGGCCCGCCGGGTGTTGGCAAGACATCGCTTGGCAAGAGCATCGCCAAGGCGTGCGGGCGTGAATTCGTGCGCCAGTCGCTGGGCGGCGTGCGGGATGAGGCGGAAATCCGCGGCCACAGGCGGACTTATATCGGCTCGCTACCGGGCAAGATCGTCACCAATCTGCGCAAGGCCGGCACCAGCAATCCGCTGTTCTTGCTGGATGAGATCGACAAGCTGGGTCAGGATTTCCGGGGCGATCCGGCATCGGCATTGCTTGAGGTGCTTGATCCCGAACAAAATTCGAAGTTCCAGGACCATTATCTGGAAATCGATATCGACCTGTCGGACGTGATGTTCGTCACCACGGCCAACACGCTGAACCTGCCCCAGGCGCTGCTCGATCGCATGGAGATCATCCGGCTGGAGGGCTATACGGAGGATGAGAAGGTCGAGATTGCCGAACGCCACCTGATTGCCAAGCAGGTCGAAGCGCACGGGCTGAAGCCGGGCGAGTTCGAGCTGGCGAATGACGGCCTGCGCGCGCTGATCCGTTATTACACGCGGGAGGCCGGCGTCCGCACGCTGGAGCGCGAGATTGCCCGGCTGGCGCGCAAGGCCCTTCGGCGCATCCTGGAAGGCAAGATGGAAGGCGTGGTGATCACGGCCGAAAACCTCCACGAATTTGCCGGCGTCCAGAAATACCGCTTCGGCATGGGCGAGGAGGAGCATCAGATTGGTGCGGTCACCGGCCTTGCCTGGACCGAAGTTGGCGGCGAATTGCTGACGATTGAAAGCGTGACAGTGCAGGGCAAGGGGCTGGTGCGCACCACCGGCAAGCTGGGCGACGTGATGAAGGAGTCGGTCGAGGCCGCGATGAGCTTCGTAAAGGCACGCGCGCCAAGCTATGGCATCAAGCCGAGCATTTTTGCGCGCAAGGACATCCACGTCCATCTGCCCGAAGGGGCGGTGCCGAAGGACGGGCCGTCGGCGGGCATCGGGTTGGTGACGTCCATCGTCTCGACGCTGACCGGGGTGCCGGTGCGGCGCGACGTGGCGATGACGGGCGAAGTGACGTTGCGGGGCCGGGTGCTGCCGATTGGCGGCTTGAAGGAAAAGCTGTTGGCGGCGATGCGCGGGGGGATCACCACGGTGCTTATCCCCGAAGAGAATGAAAAGGATCTGGCGGAACTGCCCGCGAATATCCGTGCCGCGCTGAAGATAATCCCGATCCGCCATGTCGATGAGGCATTGCGACTCGCGTTGACTGAGCCGCTGACCGCGATTGACTGGACTGACGCTGATGAACTGGCGGCGTTGCCCCCTGTTGGGGTGCCCCCGGTTGGCGGTGAAGTGCACCATTGATGCGACGGATCGAGCCAAACCCCTGCATCTATTAACAAGAAGCGGCAATTGATTACGGTTCCGGCGTTTTTTGTCGAAATTGTGACGGATTTGCTTTGACACTCCGTGGCGGACGCGCCTTTAACGAGGGTTCGGCTTCGCCATGAAAAATTGAAGTACCGAAGATCGCAATCGTAGAGACATCGTAGAGACGGGGGTTCACACGCATGAACAAGCAAGAACTGATTGGTTCGGTCGCCGAAGCATCCGGCCTGAGCAAGGGTGATGCAAGCAAAGCGGTCGAGGCTGTTTTCGACGCCATTTCAGGCGCGTTGACCAAGGGTGACGAAGTGCGCCTGGTCGGCTTCGGCACCTTTGCCGTCAGCAAGCGCAAGGCATCCACCGGCCGCAATCCGCGCACCGGCGAGCCAATGACGATCAAGGCATCGTCGCAGCCCAAGTTCAAGGCCGGCAAGGGCCTGAAGGACGCGGTCAACTAATCACCGGCCATGGCATGCAGAGGGAGCAGGGCTGGACAAGCCTTGGCTGCATGCTAAAGGCGGGGTTCAAGGGCGGCGGGCAACTGCCGCCCTTCCCGTTGGTGGGCCAATTTTCTGGCCGCCAGCTTCGGGCGCGTAGCTCAGTGGTAGAGCACACCCTTCACACGGGTGGGGTCGCAGGTTCAATCCCTGCCGCGCCCACCATCGCCAATCTGGACCGATCCGGGCCGATCTGGCGTGGTGAAACCTTGACTAAAGCACGCCTTGCGCTTGTGCTTCCCGCCTTTCCGGGCAATCGTTGACCGAGCCTTTACGTAGTGCACTCCGGCACCTGTGATGGCCAAAGGCGGGGCGTTTCGATGGGAATTGCAAAGACGGCAGCACTCGCGATGGTCAGCATCCTCATCGCCGCAAGCGTGACCGCGCAAACCGTGCCGTCTGCCAAATCGCCGCCACCCCGCGCAGTACTGATCACCGCGGACGCCGTGTTTGATGGCCGCGACGGCATTGTTCATCGCGGTTGGCAGGTGCTGGTCCGCGGCGGGCGGGTGGAAGCGGTCGGGCCGGATCTGGCGGTGCCTGCCGATGCAGACCGGATGGCGCTACCCGGCGCCACCCTGCTGCCCGGGTTGATCGACGCGCACGTCCATTTATTCCTGCACCCCTATAACGAAACGGCCTGGAACGATCAGGTGCTGAAGGAGCCACTGGCGCTCCGCACGGTGCGTGCCGTCAACCACGCCCGGGCCACGTTGATGGCTGGCTTCACCACTGTGCGCGATCTGGGCACGGAAGGGGCGGGCTATGCCGATGTCGGGCTGAAGGCGGCGATCGACCAGGGCATCATCCCCGGCCCGCATCTGTTGATTGCCACACGCGCACTGGTGGCGACGGGCAGCTATGGCCCCAAGGGCTTCGATCCGGGTGTCGATGTGCCGCAAGGGGCAGAGGAAGCTGACGGCGAGGCGCTGGTTGTCGCCGCGCGTCGGCAGATCGGGCGCGGAGCCGATGTGGTCAAGCTGTAAGCCGATTATCGCTGGGGCCCGGGTGAGCCCAGCCGCGCCACCTTTTCCGTCGCCGAGATGCGCGCGGTGGTTGAGGCGGCACATGATGCCGGGCGCAGCGTCGCTGCCCATGCCAGCACGCCAGAGGGGATGCGCCGCGCCGCACTGGCGGGCGTCGATACCATAGAGCATGGCAATGACGGCACTGCCGAGACATTTGCGCTGATGAAGGCGCGCGGCGTTGCGTTCTGCCCAACCCTTGCCGCCACCGATGCGATCGAGCGGTATCGCGGATGGAACGGCGCCGCGCCTGAACCAAAAGCTGTCACCGCCAAGAAGGCCGGTTTTGCGCTGGCGCTGAAATCGGGCGTGCGGATGTGCGTGGGCGGTGACACCGGCGTGTTCGCGCACGGCGACAATTGGCGCGAAATGATCCTGATGGTGGCAGGCGGTATGGCACCTGGTGCGGTGCTGATGGCGGCTACGTCCGGGAATGCCGGATTGCTGGGGATCAGCGACCGGGCAGGGTCGATCGCGCCCGGCATGGCGGCTGATCTGGTGGCGGTCGCGGGAAATCCTGAACAGAAGATTGACGCAATTCGGGACGTGGTGATGGTGATGAAGGCCGGCGAAGTGGTTCGATCACCCGTAACCCGTTGATTCTAGACGTTGGCTAAAAAGCCACGACATATTTTTGTCATGTGATTGTCCCTCAAATGTCGCGGAAGCGGCATCGTCCCGTCATGCGCCCCGCCTACCGCAACGCTCGAGATCGGCAGGGGGAACATCCGAGTCGATCTGGGCACCAGCCCATTCCAGCAACCCGGACGGAACCGGATCGGAGATTTTATGGCCAGCTTCAAACGCGTTAGCCTCATCCTTTTGACCAGCTGCGCAAGCGCTGCCCTTGCTGGCTGCGACGGCGCCACCAGCGTCGCCTCGCCCGGTCCGGGCACCCTGGTGATCAGCGCGCCAGCCCCTGCACCCACGCCAACCCCTTCGCCCACAGCAACGCTTGCCCCGATCACGGCAGCACAGTTCGCGACGACTGCCGGCGGCAGCGCCACTTTCCCGATCACGGTTGATGAGCAGCTTGCCATCGTGAACGCTGGCACCAACAACGTGCCAAGCGGCTTTGGCGCGCTGAACGGCGTTCTGCCCCAGGGTGCCGCTGCAGCAGCCCCAGGCTTTAACGCAACGACGCTGAACCCCGCGGGCACGTCGTTCTTCGTGACTGCCAACTATGTCGGCGCGATCAACGGCGCAGGCGACACCTCGTTCCAGGGCTGGACCTGCGATTCGGGTGCGGCTACCTTTGGTGGCACGGCACAGCGCCTTTGCGTTGCCCCGCCGCCAGCCGGCACCGGTGGCGCAACCGCCGTCTGCCCGACGGGCACGACCGATGACGGCATCGTCGCCACGTTTCGCATCTGCCGCCTGCCGACCTTGATCACCGCTGATCTGACGCTGCCACGCATCGCTGGCGTCGTTTACCGCTTCCGCGGCCAGACCGAAGTCGGCGTTGACGTCGGCTCGACGGGTACGGCCGTTGGCGGCACGTCTGCCACGCTGACGATCGCTGCTGGCGTCGTTCTTGCCGCCGATTCGACCGAGCCTTCGAACGACTTGATCCTCGTCAACCGTGGCTCGCGCATCAACGCAGTCGGCACGTCGACCAACCCGATCATCTTCACCGCGCAGCAGAACCTGGCCGCAAACGGCGTGTCCGATGCGTCACAGGGCCTGTGGGGCGGGATCATCCTGCTTGGCCGCGCGCCAACCGGCGTCTGCCGCACTGGCACTGGCCCGAACGATGCCGGCGGCACCAGCACGACCTGCGAAAACCCGATCGAGGGTGTTACCGGCCGCAACTATGGTGGCCCGGTGCAGAACGATAACAGCGGGTCGTTCCAGTTCGTTCAGATCAACTATACCGGCATCGCGATCAGCGACGGTAACGAACTGCAGGGCCTTACCCTGGGTGCAACCGGCAGCGGCACGACCATCAACAACGTGCAGAGCCACAACTCGGCGGATGACGGGATCGAAATCTTCGGCGGCACCACCAATGTTCGCTATCTGGCGATGACCGGCTGGGACGATGACGGCTTCGATATCGACAATGGCTATCGCGGTCTGGCCCAGTTCCTGATCGCGGCACAAAAGAGCAGCGGCGCGACGGCTGACTCGTTTGCGACCGAAATCGACTCGAACGGTGCGGAAGATCTGCTGCCACGTACCTGGGCACGCTATGCTAACTTCACCTTCATCACCCGCACGGCCAGCCAGAACCCACCGGCTTCGATCCGCTTGCGCGGTGGTGCGGATGCCACCTTCGTCAACGGCATCGTCTCAACGCCAGCCGGTGTTGCCTGCGTGAACATCAACGCAACGCAGGTTGATGCCACCGACCGGCCCTCCGTTCGCGCCGCCAATCCAGCGCTGCAGGATCAGGGCCCGCCCGTGTTCAACTCGGTCTATTTCGCCTGTCAGGGCCGCTAAGGCCCAAATTGGCGGCCTTGGTCGCCTGAGATGCCGGGGTGGTCGTGAATCGCCCACCCCGGCTTTTGCCTTACCGACATTTGATTGGGATATTCGGCCATGAGAGAGCGCTTCGCCCTTGGTACGCTTCTTCTGCTAACCACACAGCTTGTCTCCCCGGCAGCGCTGGCGCAGTCAGCGCCCGCGCAGACCCCGCCGGCGAGCGTGCCGCCTGCGCAAACCCCGGCTGACCCGGCCCAGGCCGAAGCGCCTGCCGAAGAGGTTGAGGTTTCCTCACCCGGGTTTGACGAAGCCAATGCGCAGGACATTGTTGTCGTTGGCCGCAATATCCCCAACACCGTGCGCGCGACGCCGCAGGTGCTCTCGGTACTGTCCGAAGCTGATATCGCCCGCACGGGTGAAGGCGACATCGCAGGGGCCCTGTCGCGCGTCGCCGGCCTCAGCGTCGTCGGCAACGGGTTCGTCTATGTGCGCGGCCTGGGCGACCGGTATTCGTCGTCACTGCTCAACGGATCGCCACTGCCATCGCCCGAACCGCTGCGCCGTTCGGTGCCGCTCGACATCTTCCCGACCTCGATTGTCGGCTCGGCGCTGATCCAGAAGAGCTATTCCGCCAATTATCCCGGCGAATTCGGCGGCGGTGTGATCAACCTGACGACCAAAGCCGTACCGAAGGAAAGCTTCGTCTCGGTCGGCGGCAGCGTTGGTTATGATTCGGCGACGACCGCGCAGCTCGGCTATGTCTATGATGGCGGCAGCCGTGACGTGTTCGGTTATGACGACGGTACGCGCCGTATCCCTGGCTTTATCCGCGACATCTCGCAGTCGGGCGGGCTGATCCCCACCGATCAGGTGGCGCAGCTTTCGGGCGCGCAGACTTCGCTGCTTCAGCAAAACACCAATATTCCGGTAAACTGGTCGGGTGAGGCAAGCTTTGGCCATTCGGTCGATGTCGGTTCGACCCGGCTGGGCATTGTCGGTTCGGCAAGCGTCGCCAACAATTTCCGCACCCGCCAAACGCGGCAGCAGGACGCGATCGACTCGACCGGCAGCGTTCGCCAGGATTTCAACACCGTCATCACCGATAACCGCGTCGTCGTGAACGCGCTGATCGGCCTTGGTGCAGAATTTGGCGATCACAAGCTGCGTTTCACCAACATCTATATCCATGACACCGACAAGCAGGCACGCGGATCGACCGCCACGGTGTACAACAACAGCAGCGGCCAGCCGCGCTTCATCCAGAACACCAGCTGGTTCGAACGCCAATTGTTCGAGACACAGGGCGTCGGCGAATTCAAGTTCGGCGATTTTTCGGTCGATATTCGCGGGGCCTATGCCAATTCAAAGCGCGTATCACCCTATGAGCGGCAGTTC
>JBBQDD010000116.1:0-7297 GCA_038319335.1 Sphingomonadales bacterium | reverse complement strand
CACCTGCTGCGCCGCGCGAATGCCCGCCAGCCCGGCCACGCCCGATCCGCGTGCGGCGCGCATCAGAAACGTCTCTGCCTGATCATCCGCGTGGTGCGCCGTCACCAGGATGCGCGCGCCGTTATCGACCGCCCAGCATTTCAGCAGCGCATAACGCTGGCCCCTCGCCCAATCATGCAAATTGTCACGCGGGTCCCGGGGGTCGGTGACCCGCAGCGTCGTGTGGGCGATCCCGATCTGCGCGCAGTACCGCGCAACCATATCCGCTTCATCAGCGGCTTCGTGTCGCAATCCGTGATCAACCGTCGCGGCAATCGCCTGCCCCGGAAAGGAGCCGGCTGCGAGCGCGAGCATTGCCATGCTGTCCGGCCCGCCCGATACCGCCAGCGCCAGCCTGTCGCCCGCATCCACCGCGCGACCCAGCGCGCCCGCAACATCGGCCCCAAAGCGCGCGACCAGCCCGGGATCGGGCAGCGCGGTCACTGGTTCAGCTGGCCTTGCATTTTTCCGTCGCCCGGCCCCGCGAGATATCATCCTTCATCTGCGACGTGATCTTGGTGGCGTACACCTCGCTCAGCTCGTCATACACCTGGCAGATAGCGGCCGATGGCTTGCCCAGCTTTTTCAGCGCCACGGTGAGGAAATACAGGCTGTCGGGGGCGCGCTCGCCATCGGGGAATTTCTTGTAATTCTCGTAAAAGGCAAGCGACGCGAGCGACGGCTTGCCCTCATCGAGGTAGGACCGGCCAAGCAGGTTCTGCGCCCAGCTGGCACGCCTGCTGGTGGGGTATTTCGCCACGACCTGCTTCAGCTGCACCTGCGCCTCAGGAAACAGCTTGGCCTGCCACAGCCGGAACCCATAGACATACAGGTCATCGGCGGGATCGTCGGTGAGCGGCTTGGCCACGGCAGCCACCAGCCGGGCGCGATTGGGGTCAACCGGCGCGGGGGCGACGGTGGGCGTTACCTTTGGCGGCGTCACGGGCTTGGGAGTCACCACCGGCTTGGGGGCCGCAGGTGTGATCGTGGCCGCGGCAGGCGTGCTGGTGCTCGCTGTGCCGCCCGTCGCCGAAGCGGTATCCTCCAGCGCCTTCAGCCGGGCATCGGTGGAGCGCTTGTACGCGGCGAATGCTTCTTCAAACTGCTGCAGCCGATATTGATTCTGTTCGATCTGCCCGGTGAGCGTGGTCAGCTGGGATTCGATCGCGCTGATCCGCCCGTTGATATCGGCGGCGGGCGTCGATGCGGGGGAGCCGGGCGCTGGCGTGCCGGCGGTTGATGAGGGTGCGATATCCGGCGGGAAATACTGGCCGTTGCCGCCCGGGAAAACCTTGCGCTGCACCGCGCGCATTTCGCGCTCCAGCCGGTCCACCCGGCCCTCGACATTGCTTTGCGCAACGGCCGCAGTTGAGCTGAGCAACAGCCCCGTCAGCGCCATGATTCCAAACGACTTGATCCGCATTTTACTTCCCACCCGCCACGTCATTCAGCGGGTATAGCGGACCTGTGCGGGTTTTCACCAGCCCCAAGCCACCCGATCAGGGTGCAGGGCTTGTTCCACCCGCGGGCGGTGATGCGGTGGGGGCTGCCGTTGGCGTCGTCACGGGGGCGGAGGGTGCGCGATCAACGGCGCTGGGCGTCGCAGCCCGAACGGGCTGGCGGCTCACCGGGCGGCTGGCGGGGCGACGATCGGTCGCGCGCGCCGGTGCGGATTGGCCAGTGCTGGCAGCAGGCGTATCGCTCGGCGCGGCGGCCGGTGTCGCCGCTGCATCCGTGCCGCGCGCCAGCAGTGCCTGTGCGCTGATCTCGACATCCTTGATCGCGCGGGCACCGTCGCCAAGCGCGGGCACATTCGATCCGTTCACCGCCACCTGCAACTTGTCGGGCCGGCCGACATTGATCATCGGCCGGTTGGCATCGGCGGGCACGTCATAACGCTCGCCCGGCTTCATCTCGGCTTCGTACAGCGATTTGCCATCAGCATCATAAACGCGCAGCCATACAAGATCGGTTGCCGTCAGCGTCACTTGCCCGCTGGGGACGGACACCGGCTCAACGGGCTGAGCGACAGGGGGCGGCATAATCTCTGCCGCCGGGGCCGCGGTCGAGGTTTCACCGTCACCCCGGAACAAGGTGGTGCCATACCACAGCCCTGCCGCCAGCAGCACCAGCACGGCTGCAATCGTCACCCCCAGCGCCAGTCCCTTGGGCGGCTGGCGCTTGATGTCCTGCATTTCATAGGGCTGATATTCGGGCGGGCGCTGCACCGCATCGGCCTGGGCGCGTACATCGCGTGCGATCGACACCTCGTCCATGCCGATGGCGCGGGCATAGGCCTTTGCAAAGCCAACCGAATAGGTGTGCGAAGGAAGGCCGGAATAGTTTGATTGCTCAATTGCCTCCAGATGCCGCAACGGCACCCGGGTGCGCGCGGCCACTTCTGCCAACGACAATCCTTGCGATTCGCGCGATTCGCGAAGCCTTTCCCCTGCGGTCTTGGGAAACAGGGTCGCCTCTTCGCTCGGATCAGATAGGGGCATTGGCGTCTCCGGCTTGGCAAATCGTGGCGGCTATGTCCCAAAGGGCATACGGGGAGTCAACGCGCGAAACGGGCATTGGGCGCCCCGTCACGCCAATTCGACCTGATTATCCGCCGCCCATGCGGTCAGCGTCGCCCGCATGTCACGCGGCGGACGGGCCAGCATCCCGGCCATATCCTCAATCAGCTTGCCGCGATCGAGCGAACGGATCATCGCCTTTACCGGGCCAACCGCCGCCGGGGTGATCGACAGCCGGTCGATCCCCAGCCCAATCAGCGCCATCGCCTCCAGCGTGCGCCCGCCCATTTCGCCGCACACCGCCAGATCAACCCTGGCCGCGCGCGTCGGCGCGATTACGCGGGACAGGAACCGGAGGATCGCCGGGCTCAGCCAGTCATAACGTTCGGCCAGCTTGGGATTGGCGCGGTCTGCCGCGAACAGAAACTGGGTCAGGTCATTGGTGCCGATCGACAGGAAATCGAGCCGCGGCAACAGCACATCCAGCATCTCCGCCAGCGCTGGCACCTCCAGCATGGCGCCGTAGCGGATCAGCGTGGGCAGCTTGCGCTGGCGCGACGCGATCCAGGCCCGCTGCGCTTCGAACAAGGCCTGTGCCTCATCGAACTCCCAGGGTTCGGATACCATGGGGAACATCACGTTCAGCGTACGGCCTGCCGCTGCCTCGATCAACGCGCGCGCCTGCGCCTTCATCAGCCCGTCGCGTTCCAGCGCCAGCCGGATTGCGCGCCAGCCCATCGCCGGGTTCTCCTCGGCAGCATCCTCCTTCAGATAGGGCAGCGCCTTGTCGCCGCCGATATCCACGGTGCGGAAAATCACCGGACGGTCGCCCGCCGCATCCAGCACGTCACGGTACAGCCGCTGCTGGCGCTCGCGCTGCGGCAGGGTTGCTGACACCAGGAACTGGAATTCGGTGCGGAACAAGCCAATCCCGTCCGCCCCGGTCAGGTCCAGCGCCGCCACATCATCACGCAGCCCGGCATTCACCATCAGCGTCAGCCGCGTGCCATCGCGCGTCGTCGGCGGCTCGTCCCGCATCGCCGCAAACGTGGCCCGCCGCTTCTGGCTCAGCAGCAGCTTGCCCTCGAACGATTCCTCGATCAGCGATGTCGGCCGCGCAAAAATCTCGCCTGCGGTCACGTCCAGCAGCAACAGATCGCCGTCACCGATCAGGCGGCGCACATCCTTCACCCGGCCCAGCACCGGCACACCCATGGCGCGCGCCACGATCGTTACGTGCGCCGTCAGCGATCCTTCCTCCAGGATCACGCCCTTCAACCGCCGCCGATCATATTCGAGCAGTTCGGCGGGCCCCAGATTGCGCGCGATCAGGATCGAATCCTGCCGCAACCCCATTTGCGCTGCCGTGCCCATCTGGCCCGATACGATGCGCAGCAACCGGTTCGACAGATCCTCTAGATCGTGCATGCGTTCGGCCAGCAACGGATCGTCGATTTGGCGCATCCGCATCCGGGTGCGTTGCTGGACCCGCTCGATCGCCGCCTCAGCCGTCAGCCCGCTGTCGATCGCCTCGTTGATGCGGCGGCTCCACCCCTCGTCATAGGCGAACATCTTGTAGGTTTCGAGCACCTCGTCATGCTCGCCGCCCTTGCCGAATTCGGCCTGCGCCGCCATCCGCTCGATCTGCTCGCGCATCCGGTCAAACGCGCCATAAACGCGGTGGCGCTCGGCATCGGAATCCTCGGCAACGGTATGCTCGATCGTGATCCGGGGCTGGTGGAACACGGCAAAGCCCCGCGCCATGCCGTCAACCAGCTTCAGCCCCGTGATGCGCATCGCTGCAGTCGATTGCGGGCGCGCGGTGGATGCAGCGCTCGCGTCGATCAGATCGGCATTGGCGATCAGTTCCGACAGCACCATGGCCACCGTCTGCAGCGCCTCCACCTCGACATCGGCATAACGGTGCGGCTCGACATGCTGGACGCACAACACCCCCACCGCGCGTTCGCGCCGGATGATCGGCACTCCGGCAAAGCTGTGGAACTTGTCCTCCCCCGTTTCCGGCTTGTACGCGAAATCGGGGTGGGATGCGGCCTCATCCAGGTTCAGAATTTCGACATCCTCGGCAATCGTGCCCACCAGCCCCTCACCCAGCGCCAGCTTGGTGACGTGCACGGCGGCCTGATCAAGCCCCTGCGTCGCGAACAGCTCAAGCACGCCTTCGCGCAGCAGATAGATTGAGCATACTTCGCTGTCGGTCGCCTCACCGATGATCTTGACGACGCTGTTCAGCTTGGCCTGCGCCGTTGATCGCGCCGCCATCACATCGTGCAGCCGCACGAGCATTTCACGGGCGGATATGGCAGCGGAAATAGTCACCCCAACGGGCTAACAGAAAGCAAGGCGTGATGACAGCGCCCGCGCACGCCCCCTCACCGATCGAGCGCCGAAAACCGGCTATGCTGGCCCACCCGCCATTCGAATTCGACGGGTTCATCCAGCACCGGGCGGCCATCGCGCATCGGCGGGCGCATCCGCAACATCGGCAAGCCGCGCAGAACGGCAGTGCGCACGCCAGGAATGGTGGGCGATTCGCTCAGGATACGGCAATCGATCCGGGTGTCGGCCGCAATCATGCACCGCAGCCGGAACGTCACATCCATTGGCACCCGCCACAAATCCTCCGCCATCAGCGGAAAAAACTCCTCATCGGTAATTTTGCGCACCCAGCGGGGCGGCGCAAAGCCCAGGGGAGCAGCCCGGCCACCGCCGCTGATGGAAATATCGCCATTGTTCGCCGATGGGGCCGCAGGGGCGGCGGCGGCGGGCGGCGTCGGCACGGGCAGCGTGCTTGGCCGCGGCGTCACGCTGACGGGCGGGGCTGGCTTGGCGAGATCGGCGGGGACCGGCGGCTTTGGCGGCGCTGGCTTGCCCGTCGGCGGCGGCGCAGCGACGGGCACGGGGGCGTCATTGTTGTCGATCGGCAGCAGCCGGACGATGAACGGCGATGCCTCCTGCGCCAGCCGGCGGGCGGTGGGGGCCAGGCTGAGCAGCAACAGCACCGCCAGATGCAGCGCGATGACGATCGCCAGCGTCGATACCCGGCGCAGCAAAGGGCGCTCGTGCGCGTCTAGCCATCCCGATGCTGCCATTGTCGCGCCCATGACCGGAACTTTACCCGCCAATCATGCGGTATCACAACGCCTAAGCGCGCGCGATCATGCCGCCCGCGTCTCCAATGCGACCGCTGCCTGATCGATCAGCTCGGCGATGATCTCGGCCACGGGTTCTTCCTTGGTCACCATGCCGACCGATTGGCCCGCCATCAGCGATCCGTGTTCGACATCACCATCGACCACGGCGCGGCGCAATGCGCCTGCCCAGTAATGTTCGATCTGCAACTGCGCTTCGCCCATCTCGACGCTGCCCGCATCAAGCAGCGCGGCGACTTCGCGCTGCTTGGCGGTGAACAGCTCGCCACCGGCATTTTTCAGCGCGCGCACCGGGATGACGGGCAGGCGCGGATCGATCTGGACGCTGGCAATGGCATCACGGGCAGAGGCGCGGAAGAACGCCTTTTTGAAGTTTGGATGGGCAATGCTTTCAGTCGCGCAGGCAAATCGCGTGCCCAGCTGCACCCCGGCGGCCCCCATTTCGAGATAGGCGGCAATCGCCTCCCCCCGGCCAATCCCGCCCGCGACGAACACCGGCACCTGCCCTGCCACATGCGGCAGGATTTCCTGCGCGAGCACGCTGGTGGAAACGGGGCCGATATGCCCGCCTGCCTCCATCCCCTCCACCACCAGCGCATCGACGCCGGAGCGGATGAGCTTTTTCGCCAGGCTGAGCGCGGGCGCAAAGCAGATCACCTTTGCGCCGCTCGCCTTGATCGCATCGAGCGCACCCGCAGGCGGCAGTCCGCCCGCCAGCACGACATGCGTCACCTGATGCCGCGCGCAAACCGCGATCAGATCGAACAATTGCGGGTGCATGGTGATCAGGTTCACGCCGAACGGCTTCACGGTAAGCGCCTTGGTCGCCGCGATTTCAGCATCCAGCAGCGCGGGCGTCATCGCCCCGCAGGCGATCAGGCCAAAACCGCCCGCATTGGAAATCGCCGACACCAGGTGCCGCTCGCTGACCCATGACATCGCACCGCAGATGATCGCGCTATCCGTGCCCAGAAATGCCGTGCCCCGCGCCATCAGCGCTGACAGGCGATCATGCCCCGCGCTCAAGCCACGTCCTCCGCATCCAGCCCATAGGCAGTGTGCAGCACGCGCACGGCAAGCTCGGTATAATCCTCCTCGATCAGCACGCTCACCTTGATCTCGCTGGTGGAGATCGCCTGGATGTTGATGCTGCGATCGGCCAGCGCCTTGAACATGGTGGACGCGACACCGGCATGGCTGCGCATCCCCACGCCGACGACGGATATCTTTGCCACCTTGGTATCATGCACCAGCCCGGCATAGCCGATATCCGCCTTT
Organism: Sphingomonadales bacterium; assembly: GCA_038319335.1. GTDB lineage: Bacteria > Pseudomonadota > Alphaproteobacteria > Sphingomonadales > Sphingomonadaceae > Sphingomonas. The sequence goes on along the minus strand of JBBQDD010000116.1, from coordinate 288 downwards.
GCCCGCTCCAAAGCATCCAGAGCGCGTGCGAGTTCCGCCTGCGGCACGGTGAAGGTGACGTCGGTTGATCCGCCATTATGCGCGATATTCTGGATGATCATGTCGACGTTGATGTTGATTTCCGCCAGCGGGCCAAAAATGCGCGCCACCGCACCCGGCTTGTCGGGTACGTCGGTCAGCGTGATCTTGGCTTCGTTCTTGTCATGCGCGATGCCGGTGATGAGCTGGCGTTCCATATCGTCTCCTATCTCGTCATCGCCGACGATCATGGTGCCGGGCAGCGTATCT
>JBBQDD010000115.1:0-7302 GCA_038319335.1 Sphingomonadales bacterium | reverse complement strand
TGCGTGAGCGCCAGCGCGCGTCGCTGGGCCAATCAGATCAATCCGTCAGCCCGATTAGTGAGATCTGCCGCCCATAATCAGGCTCGCCCCGATGCGTGGCGCGGCGATAGCTGAAGAAGCGGGTCGGATCGGCATAGGTATCAAGCCCCAGCATCTCGACCGTGCCGACACCGGCATGGGCGATGCGGTGCGCAACATAAGCGGCCAGATCGAATTGCTGGTGGCCGGGCCTGCCGGGGGAAAAGAACCGTTCGGTCGCCGGATCATCATCGGCAAAGCGCGCGGCAAAGCCGTCATCCACCTCATAGCTGGCGCGCGCAATGCACGGCCCGATCGCAGCGACGATGCGGTCGCGCACTGCGCCCAGCGTGATCATCGCGTCGACGGTTGCGTCGGTGACGCCGCCCAGCGCCCCTTTCCACCCGGAATGCGCGGCGCCGATCACCCCGGCGGCCTTGTCCGCGAACAGCACCGGTACGCAATCGGCGGTCAGGATGCCGAGCAGCAGGCCGGGCCGATCCGTCACCAGCGCATCGGCGCGCGGGCGGGCGGCGTCGTCAAAGGGCGCGGTAACGATGACGGCTTCTGCGGAATGGACCTGATACAGCGTCACCAGCGTGCTGCCCGGTGCAACTGCGGCAATGGCGCGGCGCTGGTTTTCGATCAGTTCGGGCGTGGGGGGCTGCCCGCGCCGCCCCATGTCGAGCGATGCCATCGCCCCGGTGGATACACCGCCGCGCCGCCCCAGAAAGCCATGCGCCACCCCGTCCAGCGCCTCTGACAGGATGACGTCAACAGGGTTCACAACACGCGCTGCAGGATCAGGTCGCGGTCCACCTGCGTGCCCGTGGGGAAGGCATAATCGCCGATATGGGTGAAGCCATAGCGATCATAGAATCGCTGGGCGCGAAAATTTTCCTCCCACACCGTCAGCACCAGCGCGGTGGCGGCGCGGCGGCGGGCTTCGTCGATCGTCCAGTCCATCAGCGCCTGGGCAATGCCCTGGCCATGCCATTCAGCCGCTACATAGAGCTGGCTCAGCTGCAGCGCGCCCCGCAGCACGGCGGGATCGTCGAGCCAGACCGGGGAAAGTTTGACATAGCCGATGATGGCGTCGCCCGCGCAGGCCAAGCGAAAATGGTGCGCAGGATCGGCCAGGCTGCGGATCAGCGCGCCCTCTGGGCCATACGCCTTGGCCAGATAGAGCGCGATGTCGCTCGGCGGGGCCGATCGTTCGAACGTCGCCACCCAGATTTTGCGCGCCATCGCATCAAGCGCCGGGCCGTCGGCCAGCGTGGCCGGGCGGTAGGTGATGGCGTGATCCGTCATGAAAATCCTGCGGGCTGCGGCCAATGCGGCGCGGTGACGGCGATTGCCTTGAACAATTGCCCCATCTGGTCGGGCGATACCAGCCGGTTGCGATCGGCGGATACGCCCGCGCCCAGCGCCGCCGCCCGCGCATCAATCCCCAGCGATGTCAGCAGCGCGCCCTGGTCGATCGGCCCGGCGGCCTGCGCGCCTTGCGCCTGAGCCGCAGCGGCCAGCGTGGCGAAATCGACATGCGCCGTCAGATCATGCTCGCCCGGCTGTTCGAACGGATTGGCAAAGCGCCCTGCGCGAACCGCCTGCAGCGTGTCACCGATTGCCGGGCCTTCATACCCATAATCGATCGTCAGCATCGCGCCGCCCTGCCGCACGATCCGCGCGGCCAGATCACGCATGATCGACACGCTGGCGGGGGATGTTTCGATCACTGATCCGGGGGCCGCATCGCGCAGCCCCGGCGGCAGGATCGAATCGGGCACCTGCCTGCCCGCGATCGGCAGGAACAGCGTATCCTGGCAGGCGACCAGCCGTTCGTGCCACCCGGCTGCACCGCGCACCAGCTGGCGGATCGGCAGGGCATCGAAAAATTCATTGGCGACGATCAGCAGCGGCGCATCAGTGGGCAGCGTCGTTGGGTCGTCATGCCAGATCGCACCGGGCAGGCGGGCGGCTTGCGCGGCGCGCAATGTGGGGCTGGTTTCGACGAGATGCACAGGCGGCGTCAGCCCGGCGCGGGCCATCACCCGCAGCGCATCCACGGCCAGTGTGCCGCGCCCCGGCCCCAGCTCGACATAGGCGACGCCGGGCCGCCCCGCGCGGTCCCATAGATCGGCCAGCCATGCGCCGATCAGCTCACCGAACATCTGGCTGATCTCTGGCGCGGTAGTGAAATCGCTGCCCAGCGGATCGCGCGTGGCATAATAATGCGCGTTGGCCGCCGCCATATATTGCGCCAGCGATATCGGCCCGGCGAGCGTAATCGCGCGGGCCAGTCGATCGGGCAGAGCCGCTTCAACCACCTGCTCCATCTCAGGCGACGCTTTCGGCTCCGGCGACGGGCTCGACCCGCTGGCGGCGGCCCTTGGCGGTGGCGATCAGATAGGCGCCGCCCAGGATCATCGGCACGCACAGCCACTGGCCCATGTGCAGCCCCGTGGCGGCGGCAAAGTCGCGCAACTGCTCATCAGGCTCGCGGAAAAATTCAACGGTGAACCGCGCGACCCCATATCCGGCGATGAAGATGCCGACGAGCTTGCCGGGATCATAGCGCGCCTTGGTACGCCAGAAAAAGAACCACAGCACGGCAAACAGCGCCACGCCTTCCAGCCCCGCCTCGTACAGCTGGCTTGGGTGGCGGGCGACATCATCGCCGGTGCGCGGGAAGATGATCGCCCAGGGCGCATCGCTTGGCTTGCCGTACAGCTCGCCATTCACGAAATTCGCCAGCCGCCCGAAAAACAGCCCGAACGGCGTCGCGCAGGCCACATAATCATGCACCCGCAGCCAGTTGAGATGTTGCGCGCGGGCAAACAGGATCAGGCCAATCGACGTGCCGATCACCCCGCCATGGAAAGACATGCCACCGTCCCACAGCCGCAAGATCTGTAACGGGTTCAGCAGCATCGCTGGCTGATAGAACAGGACATAGCCCAGCCGCCCGCCCAGGATGATGCCCAGCGTCGCGTAAAAGATCAGGTCATCGGCATGCCGCCGCGCCATCGGTGATCCGGGTTGCGCGACCAGCTTCAGCAGATACCACCAGCCAGCGACGAGGCCCGCGATATAGGCGATCGAATACCATTTCAGGCTGAACCAGCCGATCCGGAAAATCGTATCGTTCAGCCCCAGATCGGTGAAGCGGATATGATCGGCGGCTGCCGTGGCGATGGTAGACAGGATCAAGGCTTTTCCCCAGGCTGCGAAGCTTCCATAAGGGGGTCTGGCGACAAGACCAATAGGGGAGAGATAAATGCCGAGCGAGCTGGATCGCCGAATCGATGCGGGCATCGCCGCGCTGACCGCGCTGAACGGCCAGATGCCGGTCGTGCCGGTCGAGCTGGGCGGGCTCAGCTATCCCACCATCGCCGTCGCGCCGCCTGCGCTCACTTATTATTTCGCGCATTTCTGCAACGAACATGCCGACAAAACCTTTCTGGTGGCAGGCGATGAGCGGCTGACCTTTGCCGAGGTTTATGCCCTGGCCCAGCAAACCGCGCGCGCGCTGGTGGACGGGTGCGGCGTGAAGCCGGGCGACCGGGTGGGCATTGCGATGCGCAATTCGCCGTCCTGGATCGCGCTGTACATGGGCATCCTGATGGCAGGCGGAATCGCCACCCTGCTGAACGGCTGGTGGCAAACCGCCGAGCTGGCCACAGCGATTGCCGATGTCGATTGCACGCTTGTGTTTGCTGATGCGCCGCGCGCCCAGCGGCTGGATGAGGCGACGGGGCTTGGCGCGCAGGTGATGGCGATCGACGATCGGCTGCCGCTCGCCAGCGCGCTTGCGCCGCTCTTCGCGCGCGGCGGCAGCGACGCGACGGTGCTGCCCATGCTGCGCGGCGATGATGATGCGACGATTCTGTTCACCAGCGGATCGACCGGCCAGTCAAAGGGCGCGCTTTCCGATCACCGGGCAGTGACGCAGGCGGTGTTCAACTACCTTGCCAGCGCGCTGATGATGCTGGGGATTTCAACCGAGGATGGCAATCCGGTAAAGGTGCAGCACGCGACCTTGCTGAACGTGCCCTTGTTCCATGTGACGGCGGAAGTGCCGGTGTTCCTGCAAAGCTTTGCGATGGGCCGCAAGCTGGTGCTGATGCCCAAATGGGACGCTGAAGAGGCGATGCGGCTGATGGCGCGCGAGCAGGTGACCTATTTCGTCGGCGTGCCGCTGATGAGCTTTGAAATCCTCACCCACCCCCGGCGCGCTGATTATGATCTGTCGACCGTCACCGATTTTGCCGCAGGTGGCGCGCCGCGCCCGGTGGAGCATGTCCGCCGCCTGAGCGAGGAAATGGGCGGGGCGTTGCCGCTGCTCGGCTATGGGCTGACGGAGACGAACGGCGTCGGCTGCGGCAATTTCCGCTCCAATTACCTTGCCAAGCCCAATTCCACCGGGCGCGGCTCTGCCCCGCTGGTTGATCTCGCGATCCTCGACGGGGCCGGCAAGCCAGTGCCGCAGGGTCACCGCGGTGAAGTGGCGATCCGCTCGATCTGCAACTTCAAGGGCTATTGGAACCGGCCGGACGCCACCCGCGAGGCCTTTACGGCAGACCGGTATTTCCTGACCGGCGATATCGGTTACCTGGATGAGGACGGCTATCTGTTCATCGTCGATCGCAAGAAGGACATCATCATCCGGGGTGGCGAGAATATCTCGTGCCAGGAAGTCGAAGCCGCCCTGTATGAGCACCCCCATGTCGCCGAAGCCGCCGTTTTCGGCCTGCCGGATGAGCGGTTTGGCGAAGTGCCGGGCGCCGTCGTCCATATCCGCCCGGGCGAGATCGTCGATGCAGAAACATTATGCGAATTTCTGGGCGCGCGAATCGCCGCGTTCAAGGTGCCACGGCGGATCTGGGTGACCGATGGCCCCTTGCCCCGGCTGGGCACTGAAAAGATCGACAAGGTGTCGCTGCGGGCCACCTACCGCGCGGTGCATGCCGAAGAAACTGCTCCCGCATGATCTGGCGCGCATCGCCCCGCCGCGATAGAGCGGGGCGATGGCCAAGGGTGGGATAAGCGAAACGATCAGGCAGGGCGTTACCCACACATTGGGATTGACCCGGCGCAACCTGCTGATCGGTGGCGGCGCGGGCACCGGTTTGCTTGTCGCCTGGGCGATCTGGCCGCGCAAATACCTGCCCAACCTTACCGCCGCGTCCGGCGAGACGATTTTCGGGGCCTGGCTGAAGATTGGCGAAGACGGGCAGGTAACGGTCGCTGTGCCGCAGGCGGAGCATGGCCAGGGCGTCTATACCAGCATGCCGCAAATCGTGGCGGACGAACTGGGCGCAGACTGGCGGCGCGTGGGCGTGGAACCCGCCCCGCTGAACCCGCTATACGCCAATGATCTGGGCGCAGGCGAGCTGTTCGAGGGCGTTTTTGCCGGCATCCCCGATGCGCTGAAGCGTACCCATGCCACCCGAACCGCGCTGGTGCTGACGGCGGGATCAAGCTCGATCCGCAATTTTGAGGGCGATCTTCGCCGGGCGGGCGCGGCGGCGCGGGTGCTGCTGTGTAAGGTTGCAGCGCGCCGGTGGGGCGTTGATTGGCGCGCCTGCGCGACGGCTGGCGGCTTTGTGACGCATGGCAAGCAAAAGATCGGCTTTGGCGCGCTGGCGGCAGAGGCGGGGGCTGGGGCGGCGGGGGAAACCCTGCCCGAACCGCTGCCATTGCGCGAGGGCGATGCCGCGCGGCTGACGGGCCGATCCGTGCCGCGCCTCGATGTGCCGGCAAAGGTGGATGGATCGGCGGGGTTTGCGGGTGATATCCGCTTGCCCGACATGGTGTTCGCCGCGATCCGCCAGGGGCCGGTGGGCGACAGCCGCCTGACCAAAATCAACCGCGCGGCGGCCACCCGGATGCGCGGCGTGCTGGACGTTATTCAGGAACCGCGCTGGGTGGCGGTGGTCGCCAATAACTGGTGGGCGGCGAACCGCGCGCTCGATGTGTTGCGCCCGACTTTTGAAACCGGCGGCGCGCTGGTCAACACCGACAGCATCGATTCGGCGCTGGCGGCAGCGCTGGCGGGGCCGGGCCAGCGCATGGCGGCGCAGGGCGATCTGGCGGCGGTGTTCAAGGGCGCGCAGGTCGTGACCGCTGATTATCAGGTGGGGCTTGGCGCGCATGCCGCGCTGGAAACGATGACGGCGACGGCGCGGCTCGACAAGGGTCGGCTGGAGCTGTGGCTGCCCACCCAGGCACCCGGGCTGGCGCGGGCGGCGGCGGCGGCGGCGATTGGCATCTCACCCGATTCGGTGATCATCCACCCGATGCTGATTGGCGGATCGTTCGGCGCCAATCTGGAACATCAGGTCGCAGAACAGGCAGCGGTGATCGCGCAGCGGCTGAAGCGCCCGGTGCAGCTCGTCTGGTCGCGCTATGAAGATTTGCTGCACGATCGGTATCGCCCGCCTGCCGCTGCACGGATGACGGCGCGACTGGGGCCGAACGGCACGATCCTGGGCTGGCTCGCCAAGATTGCCGCCCCCAATACCGGGCGTGAGCTGGCCAATCGGCTGACGGTGAATGATGCAGCGGTGCGGGCCGCGCTGGCGATGGAGGGGCAGGGTGATCCCTATGCGGTGGCTGGCGCGCTGCCATTCTACCGGTTCCCGGCCTATGCGATTGACCATCATTCGGCGGAGATCAGCGTGCCGACCGGCCATTGGCGATCAGGCGCGCATAGTTACACCGCGTTTTTCACGGAATGTTTTCTGGATGAACTGGCGCATGTGGCGGGCACCGAGCCGCTGTCATTCCGCGTCTCCATCACGGCTGAGCCACGGCTGGTGCGCTGCCTGTCGACCGCCGCTGCGCTGGGCGGCTGGGAAGGCGGCGTGCCCGGCAGCGCGCAGGGCATTGCCTGCCACAGCTTTCGCGGCAGCCATATCGCGGTGCTGGCAGAGGCGCATTTCGAAGACGGCCAGCGCCCGGTTGTCGACCGGCTGGTGGCGGCGGTGGATTGCGGTCGGCAGATTAATCCCGATATCGTTCGGCAACAGATTGAAGGCGGGTTGATTTTCGGGATGGCAGGGGCGTTGGGCGGATCGACCGGGTTTACCGAAAATGTGGCCGATGCGCGCAGCTTTGCTGACCTGCGCCTGCCCCGGCTCGCCGATATTCCCGACATCACCATCGAGATGATTCGCAGCGAGGCTGAACCCGGCGGCGTTGCCGAACTGGCCGTGCCGCCGGTGGCCCCGGCGATTGCCAATGCACTTCAGGCAAGTGCGGGGTTTCGTTTGCGACGCTTGC
>JBBQDD010000114.1:0-7305 GCA_038319335.1 Sphingomonadales bacterium | reverse complement strand
GGGCCAATGCCGCCTGTCGTGAACAGATAATCATTGCGCGCGCGAAGCGCGTTTACCGCCTCCACAATCGCGGGCTCATCATCGGCCACCACGCGCACTTCGGCCAGGCGAATGCCCTGCACGTTCAGCCATGCCGCGATCTGCGCGACATTCTTGTCCTGGGTGCGGCCTGACAGGATTTCGTCGCCGATGACGACCAGGGCGGCCGTCCAGATGCGCGTCGTTGAAGCGAGGGTCATGCCCGTCGCATAGCCCAGCCCGCCCCCCTCGCAAAGCCCACAACATCACGCTATATCGTGTTGATGACTGTCTATGAAAACGTAACCGCTCCGGCGCCGATGACGCGCACCGGCGCGATCAAGCTCCACGATGCTTCGGGATTTGAAGGCATGCGCCGCGCCGGTCGCCTGGCTGCGGCCACGCTGGACATGATCGTGCCGCATGTCGTGCCGGGGGTAACGACCGGCGCGATCGACGATCTGGTCCGCCAGTTCATTGTGGCGGGCGGCGGCGTGCCCGCGACGCTGGGCTATCGCGGCTATACGCATAGCTGCTGCATCTCGATCAACCACGTCGTGTGCCACGGCATTCCGGGCGACAAGACGCTGAAGGACGGCGATATCGTCAATATCGACGTCACCCCGCTGCTCGACGGATGGCACGGCGATTCCAGCCGGATGTACCTGGTCGGCGATGTGCCGCTCAAGGCGCGGCGGCTGGTGGATGTGACGTATGAATGCCTGATGCTGGGCATCGAAAAGGCACGGCCCGGCAACACGCTGGGCGATGTTGGCCATGCGATCCAGGCGCATGCGGAACGGCACCGTTACGGCGTGGTGCGCGATTTTTGCGGGCACGGCGTGGGCCGCCTGTTCCATGACGCGCCAGAGGTGGTGCATGTCGGCCGCCCCGGCACGGGGCCGGAATTGCGGCCGGGGATGTTCTTCACGATCGAACCGATGATCAACATCGGCCGCCCGGATGTGAAGCTGCTCGACGACGGCTGGACGGCGGTAACCCGTGACCGATCCCTGTCGGCGCAATTCGAGCATTCGATCGCGATTACCGAGGACGGCTGCGAGATCTTCACCAGCAGCCCGATGGGCCTGGATAAGCCGCCTTATTGAGGGGGGCGCCGGGGATTGCGGCGCTGGGCGAGAAGGCCAATCCCCAGCCAGAACCCCATGATCGGGCTCATCGACATGCCAATCAAGGGCACGGGAAACGCGCCGATCGCGGGCATTATGGCAGTGATGAGCATATAGGCGGCGACCGCACGCGCCGCTGGGTCGCGTTGCTCTGCACCATCAACAATCATCGGCGCCATGGTCGCCAGCAGCAGCGCTGCCACCGCCAATATCGCCAGCGCAGGGTGCTGGCCCCAGGCGAGCGCGACGATGCCCTCCACTTCGGGAACGCTCGCCAGCGGATCGGGCCGCAGCCAGCTGATCACGGCGAGCGCCGCAACCACCGCAATCGCCAACCATGCGAAACGACCACGCGGCCCCGCTAACAAAAAAATTGCCATCGCCACTGCAAAGCCACTCGCCTGCGAGGCATCGGGCTGCGCCATCAACAGCACCATGATCGCGAGCGCCACGGGTGCCGCCCAGGCGCGCCCGGCCAGCATTGCAATCAGCGCCGGCAACGCCATCGCGGCGACATTCACCCGCACGGGGCCAATCACGATCCAGCGATGCACCCCCTCCAGCCCGGCATCAACAAAGCTCAGCATCACCAAGGCGGTAACGCCGATCGCGCCGACAGCTGCCAACCGATCCCCCACTCGCGCCATCCGGGCCAGGACAACCGCCACAACCAGCCCGACCGCCCATGCCGCAACCATCCGGCCCCATATCGATACGGGCACTCCCGTCTGACTCGCCGTCCAGCACCCGGCCAGCACCGCGACCAGCGACGCCGTGCCGAACACCGCGATCAAAAAGCCGCCCCTGCTTGTCATTCGGCGAGACTAGCTGCCGCAAAATAGGGCAGCAATACCCTCACTGCACGGCGGTTAGGCATGGCCCGCCCGCGCCCACACACAAATCCGCCATTCCCCGCCCCTCGCGTGACTGGCACGGTTGTTGTAAGCAATTCCGACAGGCAGAGGCACATCCTTGCAACCAGATCGGGGTTACACCGTGAAAAAGATCGAAGCGATCATCAAGCCCTTCAAGCTCGACGAGGTGAAGGAGGCGCTTCACGAAGTCGGGGTATCCGGCATTACCGTTACAGAGGCCAAGGGCTTTGGCCGCCAAAAGGGCCATACCGAGCTATACCGCGGTGCGGAATATGTCGTTGATTTCCTGCCCAAGGTGAAGCTGGAAGTCGTTGTCGAAGACAGCATGGCTGACCGCGTGGTGGAAGCCATTGCTGCGGCCGCGCAAACAGGGCGAATCGGCGACGGCAAGATCTTCGTCATTCCAGTTGAAACCGTACTGCGCATCCGCACTGGCGAACGGGACGAAAACGCAATTTGACGCAGCGCAGCATCATGTGAAAACTGGCAGCTGCAACGCAACATGATTCGCCGGGTCGCCCGGCACATGATCACTCTCGAAAAGGGGCACTATCCGATGGCCAACAACGCCGGCACCATCCTGAAAATGATCAAGGATGACGAGATTGAGTGGGTTGATCTGCGTTTCACCGATCCAAAGGGCAAGTGGCAGCATCTGACGATGGTCTCCACCGTTGTCGGCGAGGATGAGCTGACCGACGGTTTCATGTTCGACGGCTCCTCGATCGAGGGCTGGAAGGCGATCAACGAATCCGACATGATCCTGAAGCCCGATCTGGATGCGGTCTATGTCGATCCGTTCAGTGCCACGCCGATGATGATCCTGTTCTGCGACATCGTCGAGCCATCGACCGGCGAGCTTTATTCACGCGATCCGCGCAGCACCGCAAAGCGCGCAGAGGCGTATCTGAAGACGACCGGCATCGGCGATACCGTCTATGTCGGCCCCGAAGCCGAGTTCTTCATTTTCGACGATGTCCGTTTCGAAAACAGCTATTCGACCAGCTATTACAAGATTGACGATATCGAACTGCCCACCAACACCGGCCGCGAATATGAAGCCGGCAATATGGGTCACCGCCCGCGCGCCAAGGGCGGTTATTTCCCCGTCGCGCCGGTCGACAGCTGCGTCGATATTCGCGGCGAAATGGTGTCGACCATGCTTGAAATGGGCCTGCCATGCGACAAGCATCACCACGAAGTCGCCGCCGCGCAGCACGAACTGGGCCTCACCTTCGGCACGCTGACGACGACGGCGGATCGCATGCAGATCTACAAATATGTCGTCCACCAGGTCGCGCACGCTTATGGCAAGACGGCGACCTTCATGCCCAAGCCGATCAAGGAAGATAATGGCAGCGGCATGCACACCCATTTGTCGATCTGGGACAAGGGCCAGCCGCTGTTCGCCGGCAATGGCTATTCTGGGCTCAGCGATATGTGCCTGTATTTCATCGGCGGCATTATCAAGCATGCCAAGTCGGTAAATGCCTTCACCAACCCCACCACCAACAGCTACAAACGGCTGGTGCCGGGCTATGAAGCGCCGGTGCTGCTCGCATACTCCGCGCGCAATCGCTCCGCCTCATGCCGCATCCCTTACGGCACCGGGCCAAAGGCAAAGCGCGTCGAAGTGCGCTTCCCCGATGCGATGGCAAACCCCTACCTCGCCTATGCCGCGCTGTTCATGGCCGGCATCGACGGCATCCAGAACCGCATCCACCCGGGTGAGGCGATGGACAAGAACCTGTATGATCTGCCGCCTGCCGAACTGGCCGAAGTGCCCACCGTCTGCGGATCGCTGCGTGAGGCGCTGGAGTGTCTGGCTGCCGATCATGATTATCTGCTGAAGGGCGATGTGTTCAGCAAGGACCAGATCGAAAGTTATATCGAGCTGAAAATGCACGATGTGGCGCGCTGGGAAATGACGCCGAGCCCGGTCGAGTTTGATATGTATTACAGCTATTAATCGGGGGCGGCTTTGGCCGCAATCGGTTACCAGAAACAAGGCGCGGGGGAGCAATTCCCCCGCGTTTTTTTTGGGGCGCACCTTGCCACATGTCGCCCCGCACGGCCAAATGAATGGCAATGCTTGACGGGCTGATTTTTGGCTGGCGAACAGCGATATTTTGCGTCGCTGTGGGGCAGATGCTGGTGCTTGCCCTGTTGCTTAACCGGACGATCGCCAATCGCGCCGCAAATCGCACCCTGGCGCTTTTGCTCATCGTGCTGGCCGGAATCGTCACGCCCTGGATGATCGGTTTTGCCGGGTTTTACGACAAATGGCGCTGGCTGACGTTCGCGCCGTTCCAGCTCACGCTCGGCGTGGCGCCCCTGCTCCATCTCTACGTCCATGCCCTTGTAACCGGGGCCTGGCCCCCAAGGAGCAGCCGCCATTTGGCAGCACCGGGTGTGCAACTGGCGTTTTTATCGGCCAGCTTCGCACTGCCATCGCCGCTGAAATATCAATGGTCGTCGTTCATTTCCACGCCCTATGCGGTGATCACCGGCATCGGCGTGATTGCGGGCATGGCGCTTTACGGGCGGGCAGCGATGGCGCTTCTCATCCAGTATCGCGCATTGCTCGCCGCCCAGCGCAGCGACGATCACCGCTTTGCCGCTGCCTGGGTTAGCCGTGCGGTGATCGCATCGGGCGTACTGCTCGCGGTCTGGTCGATCTATGCGGTGTGGGATGTTTTCTTCCCGCTCGGATATACCGGGCTGATGGGTCTGTATGTTGCCATCGCGGCATTTGCCCTGTTCATCGCGATCGAAGGCTGGCGGCACGCAGAATTGCCTTTTCCGACCATCGATTCGCTTGCGGTACCCGCCGATCCATTACCAGCGCCGCGTGACTGGCACAGCGTGGGCGTGGCTTGGGCTGCGCAGGTTCGCGCCAATGGCTGGGCATCCGATCCCGATCTTTCGCTCGCCGGATTGGCACGCCACCTGGGCACCAATAGCGGGCATTTGTCGCGCGCATTGAACGAGGGGCTGGGCATGAATTTCTCCACCTTCGTCAATCAACTGCGATGCGATGCGGTGGCCGCCGCGATCACCGCAGGCAGCGGAGCCGATTTGCTCACGCTCGCACTCGATGCCGGCTTCAGTTCAAAAGCGAGCTTCAACCGCGCGTTCCAGGCGGCATATGGCATGGCACCATCCGCCTATCGCCGTGCCCACGTATCAAAACACGAATAATCGCGGCAGGGATCGATTTTGAGGCGCGACGCATCCAGAAATCATCCAGCAATTGGGTCATGAACAGACGCCAGACCCTTTCCGCCATCGGCTCGGCCCTCGGCACTGCAGCCCTTGCCCCATTCGCGGTGCCCTTTGCCGCGCGCGCCGCTGATTCCCCGTCCGCCGCTGACCTGAAGGGTGATATCGCCATCTTGCGCGAAGCGCTGGCGCTACATCCGGGCCTGTACCGCTATTCAACACCGGAACAGATAACGGGCCGGATCGATCTGCTCGAACGCGATTGGTTGAGTGCTGCGGGCCTTGATGGCCGCTATCTGGCGCTTGCCCGATTCCTCGCCAGCATCCGGTGCGGCCACAGCTATCCCAATTTCTTCAACCAGAAAAAGGCGGTCAAGGCCGATCTGTTTGAACGCCCCACCCGCCTGCCCTTCACCTTTCGCTGGATCACCGGGCGCATGATTGTGCTGGCGGATCACAGCGGCACGGGCACGCTTACCGCAGGCACCGAAATCCGGTCGATAAACGGCGTGCCCGCGCACGCGATACTGGCGCGCCTGGTCCCCTATGTCCGCGCCGATGGCCATAATGATGCCAAGCGTACCGCGCTGCTGGGCGTGTCCGGCAACGAGACGATCGAGACATTCGATGTGTTTCACGGCCTGTTGTACGGCGCACCTGCAGGCGGCGTCCACCGGCTGGCCATCCGCAAACCGGGTGGCCGCGACCAGAGCGTGGCGATGGCCCCCATCACCCTTGCCGCGCGGCTGGCGCAGATGCCGCCCGCCCCGGCAAAGGACAGTCCGATCTGGCAGTGGCAGATGCGGGGCGATGGCATCGCGCTGCTGACGATGCCGGGCTGGGCGCTGTATAACAGCCGCTGGGATTGGCAGGCATGGCTTGGCGAGCGGCTCGATTCGCTGGGTGGCGCGCGCGGGCTGGTGATTGATCTGCGCGAAAACGAGGGCGGCAATGATTGCGGAGACTCCATTCTGGCCCGGCTGGTCGACGCCCCGTTAAGCCCGCCCGGCCAAATCCAGAAGCTGCGTTTTGAACGCACCCCGCCCGCCATCGACCGCTATCTTGACACCTGGGACGACAGTTTTCGCACGATGGGCGTGGGCGGCAAGCCGCTGGGCGGGGGGTTTATTGAACGGCCCGGCGGCGATACCATTCTCACGATTACCCCGGCGGCAAAGCGGCTGACGCTGCCCGTGGCCACGCTGATCGGCCCCACCAACAGTTCAGCGACATTCCAGTTCGCAACCATGGCGCGCGCGAGCGGCAAGGTGCAGCTGTTTGGTGAAGCGACCGGCGGCAACCGGCGCGGCATCAATGGCGGCGCATTCTTCTTCGTGCGGTTGCCCGCCAGCGGGATCGAATTTGATTTGCCCCTGGTCGGCTATTTCGCGACTACGCCGCAACCCGATGCCGGCCTGGACCCCGATGTCCGGGTGGCGGCCACCCCGGCGGACATCGCGCAAGGCAACGATGTGGTGCTCGCCCGCGCCGCCGACTGGATTGCCGGACGATAGCCACCGCCTACCCCCTTTCGCCTTGCAACCCGCCGCACTTGGGGGCATCGCTGCTCGCCATACCCGATCAACGAAAAGACGGAGAGCAGGCCATGAAAAGCTATCTGAAGCATTATATCGACGGCGCATGGGTGGACAGCATTGGCGGCGCAACGCGCGCGGTGATCAGCCCGTCGACGGAGGAAGCCTGCTCCGAAATTTCGATCGGCACTGTGGCTGATGTCGATGCCGCCGTGGTCGCCGCGCGCCGCGCCTTCAAGACCTTCTCGCAGACCAGTGTTGAAGATCGCGTCGCGCTGATCGGGCGGATTGCGGACGAATATAAAAAGCGCATCGCCGATTTTGGCGAATCGATGGCGATGGAGATGGGCGCGCCCGTATCGTTCGCGTCAACCGCGCAGGCATTTTCGGGCGTCGCGCATCTCAGCATCGCGGCGCGCGCACTGAAGGATTTCAGCTTTGTCGAGATGATCGGCACCACCCATGTGATCCACGAACCGATGGGCGTCATCGGCATGATCACCCCTTGGAACTGGCCGCTTAACC
>JBBQDD010000113.1:0-7359 GCA_038319335.1 Sphingomonadales bacterium | reverse complement strand
CCTGCGTTCATCGCCACATCTTCATCAGCACAAGCCAGATGGCTCATCAGCGTATCGATCTGAAGCCCGTCCAGCGCGCCAGACACTGCCTCATCCGCCGTCAGGCCAAGCCGGTTCATGCCCGTGTCGACCATCACGTCGCACCGCCCACCGCCCATCGCCCGCCAGCGCGCAATCTGGGCCAGGCTGTTCAGTACGGGCCGGGCGATGCCAGATTGTGCTGCGGCCTGATCCTCCCCACGTAGCCCGTGGAGCACCGATACTGGCAGGCCGAGCGGCGCGAGTGCCACGGCCTCTGCCCAGGTGGCAACAAAAAAGTCCCGGCAACCCGCCGCCGCCAGGCGGGACGCTACGCCGGCGGACCCCAGCCCATAACCATCGGCCTTGATCGCCGCGCCGCACGCCGCCTGCCCGCTCATCGCGGCCAGCAGGCGCCAGTTATCGGCCAGGGCAGCACCATCAAGGCGCAAGCGGAGCGGAGCGGCGGTCATCACCAGCGGCGTTACAAGTGGCAGACGCGCAGCACCAGTCCCGTTGGTGCCTTCAGCCTTTGGTCGACGCCGCCAGATCGGCCTTTTCGTCGCGCAACCAGATAAGCGTGACGATCAGCGCCATTGCGACCACCGCCATGGTGTACCACAGCCCGCCATAAGGATTGCCCGAGCGCGCCACGATATACGGGCTGATGAACGGCAGGAACCCGCCGAAATAGCCCGTACCGATATGATAGGGGATCGACATCGAGCTGTAGCGAATGCGCGGCGGGAACATCTCCGCCAGCAACGCCGCCACCGGGCCATAGGTGACGCCCGACAAGGCACTCAGCACGATGATCGCGGCCAGAATGATCGCGATATTGCCCGCCGTTGGCACAACCTTGCCCAGATTATAGCCATTGGCGGTCAGCGCCGCGTCGATCCGTTCAGCGCTGTCGTCAGCCACCGTCACGCCGCCGATCGTCACCACCGTCACCGGGGCGAGCACGGTGGTGTAGCTGACCCCCTTTTTGGACAGGTGATCAAGCACCCGCCCGCATTCATCCGCCTGTTCCTTTGCAAACGGGCTGTACGTACATTCCGGGCCGGATACGATGACCGGCGCACGGCGCGCGGCCTCTGCCAGTTCGGGATTGGCGGCAGCGCCCATCACCCAGAATATCGGGAACAGCATCACCAGGGTCAGCGCATAGCCGATCACGATGGGCATTTTGCGACCCACCCGGTCCGACAGCCAGCCAAACAAGACGAACCAGAAAAGCCCTGCCGCCGCGCCCGCCCCCACGATCAGCTGCGCCGTCGTTTCCTCAACCCGCATCGTGGTTTGCAGGAACGACAAGACAGTGAACATCGCGGTATACCAGATCACCGTCAGCCCGGCAGCAATGCCGAACAGCGCAACGAACAGCCGCCGCAGGTTACCCGGATAGGTAAAGCTTTCGACAAACGGGTTCGCCGCCGTCTCGCCTGCGGCCTTCATTTGCTTGAATACGGGGCTTTCGGACAGTTTCAGTCGCATCCACAGCGACACGGCGAGCAGCACGAGAGAGAACAGGAACGGAAGGCGCCAGGCCCAGGCATCCCAGGCGGCTGGCGTTACCGCAGATTTGGCCGCCAGCACGACGGCGATCGACAGGATGAATCCACCCGCCACGCTGGCCTGGATGAAGCTGGTATAATAGCCGCTGCGCCCCGCCGGCGCATGCTCCGCCACGTAAATCGCGGCACCGCCATATTCGCCGCCCAGCGCCAGCCCCTGCAGGATGCGCAGCAGGATGATGATTGCGGGTGCGGCCAGCCCGATCGCTTCGGTAGAGGGCACGAGCCCCACCCCGGCGGTGGCAATACCCATCAGCGTGATGGTGACGAGGAAAGTATATTTGCGCCCCAGCCGATCACCCAGAAAGCCGAACAGCACCGCCCCGAGCGGGCGAAACCCGAACCCGACCGCAAAGCCCGCCCAGGCGAGCAACGTCTGGACGGTTTCATTGCCTGCCGGAAAGAAGGTGCGGCCGATAATGCCGCTGGCCGCCAGCGTGCCGTAGATGAAGAAATCATACCATTCGAATACGGTGCCCAGAGACGATGCCGTGATGACCAGCTGGATGTCCTTGCGGCTGGGCGCAGCTGCCCCGATCGCCGCGTTGCCTGCCCCGTTCGTCACCATGCCGCACTCCCCCTGAATCGCCGCGTATTTGCGCATTTTGATGCCAACCTAGCGTCAATCGTCGCGGCTTGCACACTCCCAACTTCCAACCTAGCATTGCAGGCGGGGAATTCGAACAAGGGGGTTGTTATGCGGAGTTTGACAGCGGTTTTGACCATTGCAGCGATCGCGATTGCAGCGACGGGCGCATCGGCGGAAACCACGAAGAAATCGGGCGTGCTGAAGGGCGAACTGGTGTTGTTCAAACAACAGAATTATGATGGTGCCCGCTACCAGATCGACCAGGATACGACCAGCGTCTCGCTGGAATGGAACATCGGCAGCATTGGCATTCACGAAGGCGACAAATGGGAAATCTGCGCCAAATCCCGCTTTCGCGAGCCCTGCATGATGCTGACCGATAGCGTGCCGGTAGCTGCCGATATCGGCATCATGGGCGGCATCGGATCGGCTCGCCAGGTAAAATAACCGGCGAATTTGCGGGTGAAAGGATGCCGTTGGCGGCGGCATCCCCATCCCGGCTTAGCTCAGCCGGGCGGTTACGCGTCAGCTTGCGCCAGCATCTTGATGATGCCGGAAAAGTCGAGCCCGCCCTGCCCCTGATCGGCAAAGCGCTGATAAAGCTCGGCCGCGCGCTCCCCCATGGGGGTTGCGGCATCAGCAGCTTGCGCTGCCTGGCGGGCGAGCTTCAAATCCTTCAGCATCAGCGCAACCGCAAATCCGCCCTGATAGTCATGATCGGCAGGCGTATCAGGGCCAATGCCGGGCACCGGACAATAGGTGGTCATCGACCAGTTCTGGCCCGACGACACGCTGGAGATATCAAAGAACTTCTGCGCGCTCAGGCCCAGTTTCTCGGCGAGCAGAAACGCCTCGCACGTGGCGATCATCGATGCGCCCAACAGCATGTTGTTGCAGATCTTGGCCGCCTGCCCTGCGCCATTGGTACCGGCATGGATGACCGCCTTGCCCATCGCGGACAGGATCACCTCTGCGCGCGCAAAACCTGCCTCACTGCCGCCGACCATAAACGTCAGGCTGCCGGCATTCGCCGCCGCGATCCCGCCAGATACCGGCGCATCGACCGCGACCAGCCCTTTGGCATGCGCCGCATCGGCGACCCGCTTGGCAGTTGCGACGTCGATCGTCGAACAATCGATCAGCAGCGTATTGGGCGATGCGGCAGGAAACACTTCGTCGACGCACACCGTTTCGACATGGCTGCCGGCCGGCAACATGGTCACCACCACCTCGGCCCCCTGCACGGCCGCGCTCGCGCTGGCAACCGGCAGGCAACCGGCTGCCCGGGCGCGATCAAGCGCATCGGGCGACAGATCAAAGGCGCGCACATCATGCCCCGCCCTGGCCAGGTTCGCCGCCATTCCGCCGCCCATATTGCCCAAGCCGATAAATGCGATGCTCGTCATGTTATTTCCCCGTCCAAACGCCGCTGCGCTTTTCCACAAAGGCCGCCATGCCTTCCTTCTGGTCCGCCGTGCCGAACAGGCCATGAAACAGCCGGCGTTCAAAAAGGATGCCCTGGGTGAGCCCCGTTTCGAACGCGGTGTTGACCATTTCCTTGTTCGCCTTGACCGCCAGCGGCGCCATCGCAGCGATTGTCGCGGCAGTTTTCACGGCTTCATCGATCAGATCGGCGGCGGGAATGACGCGGCTTACCAAGCCAGCGCGCTCCGCCTCGGCGGCGTCCATCATCCGGCCCGTCAGGCACATCTCCATGGCCTTTGCCTTGCCCACCGCGCGGGCCAGACGCTGAGATCCGCCCATGCCGGGCGACACCGCCAGCTTGATTTCGGGCTGGCCGAATTTGGCATTGTCGGCGGCCAGGATGAAATCGCACATCATTGCCACTTCGCAGCCGCCACCCAGCGCATAGCCAGCTACCGCCGCGATGATCGGCTTGCGGGTGGCCGTCACCCGGTCCCATCCTGCGAAATGATTGGTGCCGAACATGTCGGCAAAGCCCATCGCCTGCATTTCCTTGATGTCCGCCCCCGCCGCAAACGCCTTTTCGCTGCCGGTCAGCACTGCACAGCCCTGCGACGCATCGGCATCGAACGCCGCCAGCGCGGCGATCAGTTCGGCCAGCACCTGGCTGTTCAGCGCGTTCAGCGGTTGCGGCCGGTTGAGCGTGATCAGTGTCACGGCACCGCGCAGTTCGACGAGGAGGGTTTCGTAATCTGCCATCGTTCCTATTCCTTCTTCCGTCACCCTCTCCCCCGTCGTCACCCCAGCCAACGCTGGGGTCTCCCCCGGGGCGGGCGCTGCGGTTCCCTCATTGAGACCCCAGCGTTCGCTGGGGTGACGCCGGGGGGAGCTTAAGGGTTGGTTCTCAATCGTGCGGCGTCCACGCCTCATCTTCCGACAGCGGCGCAAAAATCTGGTCGATCACGTGATCGGTCACTCCTTCCGGCGTCGCAGGATCCCAGCGGGGCGCATTGTCCTTGTCGATAATTACCGCGCGAACGCCCTCGATAAAATCATGCCGCTGCACCACCCGGCAGCCGACGGCATATTCCTGGCGCATTTCATCAGCAAAATCATGCATCAGCGCGCCTTCGTGGAGCAGCCGGAGCGATACCTTCATCGTTTGCGGCGATTTGGTGCGCAGCAATGCCAGCTGCGCCTGCGCCCATTCGCCTGGATCGGCTTCCAGCGCGGCGAACACATCCTCCAGCACGTCTGACGCGAACAGCCGGTCGATATCGGCTTGATGCCCGGTGATTTTTGCAACTGGCGGCGCCCCGGCAAGATCGGCCAGAACATCGGCGATCGACTGCGGGTCGGCGATGATCTGCGCCTTTGTCTCGTCCAGTGCCGCGCTAGGCAGGTAATGCGTGGCAAGGCCCAGCGCGAGGCATTCCGCCCCGTCCAGCCGGTGTCCGGTCAATGCCAGATACTGCCCCACCCGCCCCGGCAATCGCGACAGATACCAGCCACCGCCAACATCGGGGAACAGCCCGATGCCCGTCTCCGGCATCGCCAGCCGCGTATTCTCGGTCGCGATGCGGAACCGGCAGGGCAGCGAAATGCCAACCCCACCGCCCATCGTGATCCCGTCCATGAAGGCGACGATCGGCTTCACATAAGTGAACAGCTTATGGTTCATCCGGTATTCGGTGTGGAAAAAGGCGCGCGCCTCCACACCGTCTGCCGCGCCACTCGTCGCGAGCATACGGATATCGCCGCCCGCACAAAAACCGCGGCCCTCCGCATGATCGATCAGCACCGCCTCAACGCCGATATCGACGCGCCAGGCCTCGAGCGCCTCGAGCATCGCCGCGCACATCGGCGTGTTCAGCGCATGGATTGCCGCTGGGCGGTTCAGCCGGATGCGCGCGGTACGGCCATCGACCATGGTGATCACATCGTTCACGCGGCAAGCCTTTCAGCAGGGCCGATCAAATCCCATCGATTGCCGAAAATATCGGCAAACACGACCACCCGGCCATAGGGTTCGGTGCGCGGTTCTTCCGCAAAGGCGACGCCTGCTGCCCGATAGGCGGCAAAAGTCGCGTCGAAATCATCGGTATGCAGGAAAAATCCCACGCGTCCGCCCGCCTGCCGCCCGATCGCTGCTGCCTGATCGTCACCCGCCGCCCGGGCCAGCAGGATCTTCGCGCCGCCGCCCGGCGACACCACGACCCAGCGCTTGCCGTCGGCAACGGGGGTGTCCTCGACCAGCGCAAAGCCCAGGCTCTGCGTGAAATAGTCGATTGCCCGATCATAATCCGGCACCACCACCGTCACCATCGCGAGCGAAAGACCGCTCACTGCCGGGTCAGCTCGCGCCCGACGATCATCCGCATCACCTGGTTGGTGCCCTCAAGGATTGAATGCACCCGCAAGTCGCGCCAGAACCGCTCGATCGGATAATCCATCAGATAGCCATAGCCGCCATGCAGCTGCAGCGCGCGGTCAACCACCGCACTGCCGGTGTCCGTCGCCAGCCGCTTTGCCATGGCGGCGAATTTGGTCTTGTCGGGCGCATTGGCGGTTACCTTGGCGGCGGCCATGTACAGCAGCGCGCGCGCCGCCTCCAGATCGGTGGCCATGTCGGCGAGCATGAACTGGGTGTTCTGGAAATCGCTGATCGCGGTGCCGAACTGCTTGCGGTCACGGGTATAGCCGATCGCCTCGTCCAGGCAGCGCTGCGCCCCGCCGAGCGAGCACGCGCCGATGTTCAGCCGTCCGCCGTCGAGCCCCATCATCGCGATGCGGAACCCCTCCCCCTCGCCGCCCACGCGGTTGGCGACGGGCACGCGGACCTCCTCCAGAATCACCTGCCGGGTTGGCTGCGAATGCCAGCCAAGCTTGCGCTCATTCGCGCCGAACGACACGCCAGGCATGTCCTTTTCGATCACCAGGCACGAAATGCCCTTTGGCCCTTCCTCACCCGTGCGGACCATGGTGACGTACACGTCATTCTCACCCGCGCCGCTGATGAACTGCTTTGTGCCGGTGACGACATAATGATCGCCGTCCCGCACCGCGCGCGTCTTCAGCGCAGCGGCGTCCGATCCGCTGCCCGGCTCGGTCAGGCAATAGCTGGCGATCGTGTTCATCGAGACGAGATCGGGCAGATATTTTGCCTTCACCTCCGCCCCGCCGAACCGGTCGATCATCCAGGCGGCCATGTTGTGGATGCTGATGAACGCACTGGTGGACGGGCAGCCATAGGCCATCGCCTCCATGATCAGCGCCGCTTCCAGCCGCCCCAGATTGATGCCGCCCGATTCCTCGCTGACATAAATCGCGGCAAAACCCAGATCGGCGGCTACCGTGATCGTATCGCGGGGGAAGATGTGCTTTTCGTCCCACTCGCCCGCAAATGGCGTGATCCGGCTGGCGGTGAACTTGCGCGCCAGATCCTGAATCTCGCGCTGATCGTCGGTAAGGTCGAATTGGGTCATGCGGCGTCTCTAGGCCAAGTCAGCGGCGCTTTGAAGCCGTCGCCCGCCAAAAACGCTAGCACCTGGTGTACGTCACCTTCGCAGGCGGTGACATATCGGTACGCAGCAACCGGGTGCCCGCCACGGTGAGGTCATAGGTTGTGCGGACGGTCGCTGCGCGTCCAAACCCGGTCAGCTGCAGATCAAGCGTAATGCTGGTGGGTGAATGCGCGACGATTTTTGTGATGGGGCCGCCCGCTGCATAATAATCCACCCGGCCCTTTTT
>JBBQDD010000112.1:0-7451 GCA_038319335.1 Sphingomonadales bacterium | reverse complement strand
GGCCCTTTACCAGCGAGAAATTGGCGGGATTGGCAACATTGAACCCGGGGTTGAAGATCGGCATCTGGCCGCCGCCGCGCTCATCATAGGTATAGCCGTCCTGATCGATGGCGTTGAATTCGGTCAGGTAGCCGCGCGCCTTGAACTGCGACCGCGAATAGCCGCCGGTATATTCAAAATGCACGTCGCTGCTGAAATCATGCTTCAGGTTCAGCGTGCCCTGCCAGAAGGTCGTTGTGCCCGACTGCGAATCGGCAAAGCTGCGCCAATCGACATCGTCGAGCACGAGATAATCCGCCTGCCCGGCTGCGTTGACATTGGCCGCGCGGATCTTGGTGTTTGGCCGGCCGATCAGCTCATTGTAAAAGCCGGTCTGGTTGGCGGTCGGCACGAACCCGGGTGAGGCGGCATTGTTGTAATAATCGAACGGGTTCAGGTTGCGCGGATTCAGGCTGTTGAGATAGCCGGGCAGGGCTGCATCACCCACGCCATTGCCCGCCGCCGTGCCGTTACAATCCAGCGAAGCCGATGGCACGCAGTTTGGATAGAGCGCGACCCGGTCGGCATTGCCGTTCGCCGTACCCACCGCCCGCAGGCCATTGGCCCCGGTCTGCGCCGCACGGGCATTGGTGCCGTTGCGGTTCAGGCCCACCGTCGTGATGCCGCTGACGGTCGAATCCTGCTTGTACCGCGAATAGACGCCGTCAAGGATCACTTCGGTATGGTCGGTAGGCCGCCACTGCGCGGTCAGCGTTGCGCCAAGCCGCTCATAGCCCAGTTCCTGCCGGGTGATCGATGGCAGTGCCGGAATGATCGTCGTCGGCGTCACCAGCGCATAGGCGGCAGGATCGGACCCGAATGTGGGGCCAGTGCCGGCAGTCGATGGCCGTGCAAAGCCGAAGGTGAGCGGTGTCACACCGTTCAGCTGCGAATTGCGATAGGCATATTCGAACTGGCCGGGGTTACGCCGATAGGCATCGATCAGCTGATCCTGCTTCTGGTAGGCCACCGTTCCCAGGATACCGAAATTATCGGTAATATGCTGTGATATCAGCGCGGTGAGGCGCGGATTGAAGCTTTTGCCGTTCTCACGATATTCAGCCTCGCCGCCAAAGGCATAGCGATTCTTCTTGTTCGCCAGCGGCCGGCCCGTATTCAAGTCGATGATCGCGCCAAGCGACCCCTCGTCATTCGACGCGGCGGTTGATTTGGTGACGGTAACGCCGCCGAACAGTTCGGAGGCAAAGGTGTTGAAATCAAAGCCGCGTGACCGGTTGGCACCTGAATCGGACTGGTTGCCGCCGGAAATGCTCAGCGCGTCGGCGCCGTTCAGCCGGACCTGCTGGAAATCGCCGCCAAGGCCGCGCACAGTGATGGTGCGGCCTTCGCCATTGTCACGATCGATCGAAATGCCGGGGAGACGCTGGATCGATTCGGCCAGGTTGGCATCGGGGAAGTTGGCGATATCCTCCGCAGTGATCGCGTCGATGATCTGGTTGGACAGGCGCTTCTTGTTCAGCGCGTCTTCCAGCGATTTGCGGAAACCGGTGACAACGATGTCGCCCGACTTGTCGTCTGCGGGATCAGCCTGCCCGGAATCGGATGGGCTCGCCGGCGAACCGGCCGCCTGATCATCGGCTGCGGTAAGCGCGGGGGCCGTCAACGTCATCGTGGTCAGCGCGGCGGCCTTGGTGCCCGGCCCGGCTGCTGCAGGTGCCTGTTCGGCCGCAGCAGGTGTGACAAATGCCAGACTCGCGACCAGTACCGTCAAGCTGGAGCCCGACAGAAATCCTTTTGACGCGTTGGTGATCATGCAACCCTCCCCCAATTTTGGCTTAGGCGGCTAAGCACCGCTCTCGACCTGATTGACACCGGTATCAATAACCCCGGGACAATTCAAGTGGTGCTGTTATCGGGGGGTGCCAGTTGTCCGAAATCGGGGCGTTGATGCAGGTTCCGTCGCGCTGGCGGCGCCACTCAGCACGGGCGCGTCTGCGTTGATTGGCACCGGGCTGACCCGCGCAGCAATCTGCGTGCAGGGCAGCTCGACAGATCGCCACCATGATCGACGCGCGCGCGGGGCATCGCCTGGGCCTAGGCTGGCAAGGGGCGCTTTCCTATCGCCGCCAGGCGCGCCTTACCAAGGCTCACCCCGCCTTGGGCATCCGCTGGAACAGTGCGCGGTCATCAGGCCCGAAGGCGAATTTCCACAGCACAAAAAGATAGCTCGCGGCGATGGCGGGCAGGCCGAATACCAGTTCTGCCCATTCATATTCATGCGGCAGCGAGGTGAACAACGTGCCGACCATGATCGCGACCAGCGCCGCCCAGATCAGCGGCCAGCGCCATCCCGATACCCGCGCCTGCAGCAGGTGCGACAACAGCCGCGTCTTCAGCACTGATGTCAGCGCAAGCGACAGCGCCAGTGCAATGGCAGGCCCCGCCGCCTGGTAATTTTCAGGCCACCCCGCGGCACGCATTGCAAAGATCAGCGCGAAGCTCAGCACGATCTGGAATGCCAGCATGGCAGCAGAGATCATCAGGTTGCGGTGCCGCGCGATATAGACGAGCGCGCTTTCCGATACCGCCGCCATCGACGCCAGCACTTCCGCTGTCAGCAGGAAAGCCAGTGCGGCGGTGCCGGCCACGAATTGCGGGCCGATCACCCCCATCACCGCTTCGCCGGGGATGGAGCCCATCAGCGCCAGCCCGCCCTGCGCGGCCATGATCCAGAACCCCACCTGCCGCACTTGCTTTGCCACGGCCAGCTTGTCGCCGCGCGCCAGGCTGGTGGTGATCACTGGCCCCAGGATCGGATCAAAGCTGGTTTTCAGCCGCCCGGGCAGCGATGCGATCTGCTGCGCCATGTAGTAAATCCCGACGATCGACGGCGCGAACAACTGGCCCAGGATGAAGCGATCGACGTTGCGCGTCGCCCATTCGATCGCATCCGCGCCGGCCAGCGGCATGTTGTCGCGGGCCAGCGCGGCGATCGTCGCCAATCGGGGCTTCCATTCATGCGGCAGGCCATAGCTGCGCAGGAACGGCACGATCGACGCAATCATCGCGGCCAGCATCGACAGCATATAGGCGATCGCCAGCCCGTCGCGCGGGGTGATGAACCACAGCAATGTCGCCGCGATGCTGATCGTCCACGGCTCGATCACCGCCCGCGCCGTCACCGTCGCGCGGACATTGTGGCGATAGGCGAGTGCCGCCAGGCTGATGTCGGACCAGGCGATCGCAAAGATGATGCCGGGCAGCAATCGCGCCACCCCGTCGGGCGGCCCGTGCCGGTACATGATGGCGGGAAACGCGAAGAGCACCGCGCTGGCGGCGAGCGATGCGATCAGCGCGACGGCAAGCGCATCCCAGGCGACATGGCTGTGTGGCCGGTCACTTGCCGACAATGCCTGGGCCAGCCCGCGCTTCATCCCCAATGTGGCGAGCAGCGCGCCAAGCTCTACAGACACCACCGCCAGCGCAAACTGGCCCACCGTATCGGCACCGTATAACCGGCCGGCAACGAACAGGAAGGGAATGCGCGCCGCCAGCCGCAGCGCGAACCCGATGATGTTCGTCCGGCCGCCCTTGGCAATCGCGGCAATATCGTCAGACGCCGCCGGGGCAACAGCCTCGCTCAATGCGCCGCGCCCCAGCTTTTGCCGATGCCGATCTCCACGCCGAGCGGCACAGACAGGTTCACCGCCGGGGCAGCGGCAGTTGCCATGACATGTTCGATCACGGGCGAGGCGGCGGCGACATCGCCCTCCGGCAGTTCGAACACCAGTTCGTCATGCACCTGCAGCAGCATGCGGACATTGGGCAACCCCGCCGCGATCAGCGCTGGCCCCATGCGAACCATGGCGCGCTTGATAATGTCGGCGCTGGTGCCCTGGATCGGCGCGTTGATGGCGGCACGTTCTGCCCCCTGGCGTTCGTGCTGCACCGCCGATTTGATCCGCGCGAAATGGCATTTGCGCCCGAACAAGGTGGTGGTGTAGCCGCGCTCGCGCACCTCCTCGATCGTTGTCGCGATATAATTGTTGATGCCGGGGAAGCGCTCAAAATACCGGTCGATCATCGCCTGGGCTTCGTCCGGCGTCACATCCAGCCGCCCGGCAAGGCCCCAGCGGCTGATGCCGTACAGGATCGCAAAGTTGATCGTCTTGGCGCGCCCGCGCGTGTCGCGGTTCACCTCGCCGAACAATTCCTGCGCTGTCAGGCTGTGAATATCGGCCCCGTCGGCAAAGGCCTGTTTCAGCGCGGGCACATCCGCCATGTGCGCCGCCAGCCGCAGTTCGATCTGCGAATAATCGGCGGCGAGCAGCACATTGCCGGGTTCCGCCACAAAGGCATCGCGGATCTGCCTGCCGGTTTCGGTGCGGATCGGGATGTTCTGCAGATTGGGATCAGTGGACGACAGCCGCCCGGTCTGCGCGCCGGTGAGTGAATAGCTGGTATGAACGCGGCCCGTGGCGGGGTTGATCTGGGCCTGCAGCGCATCGGTATAGGTTGATTTCAGCTTTGACAGCTGCCGCCAGTCGAGCACCCGCGCCGCGATGACAGCGCCTGGCGATGCCTTGTCAGCCGCAATCTTTTCCAGCTCGGTCACGTCGGTGGAATAGACCCCCGATTTGCCCTTGCGCGCCCCCTTGATGCCCATCTGCTCGAACAGCACGTCGCCCAGCTGCTTGGGGCTGCCGATGGTGAAGGGGAACCCGGCGAGGCCGTGAATCTCGGTTTCCAGCGTTGCCATTTGGCCCGCAAATTCGGCGGAAAGCTGCGCCAGCCGGTCGCGATCGACCATCTCATACACCCGCGTCGCGCCCTCAGCCGCCAGCCGGGGCTTGAAGCGCCGCCACAGCCGCAGCGTCACATCGGCATCCTCGGCGGCATAGCGGGTCGCGGTTTTCAGGTCGATTTCAGCAAAGCCGCGCTGGTTCTTGCCGGTGCCGACCACGTCCTTGAAGGCGATGCAGCTGTGCGCCAGATGCGTCGTCGCGAGTTCATCCATCCCGTGCCCGTGCAGGCCGGCATCCAGATCAAAACTCATCAGGATCGTGTCGTCATAGGGGGCGATATCGATCCCCAGCCGCCCCAATATGATCATGTCATATTTCAGATTATGGCCGATCTTCAGCACGCCGGGGTCTTCGAGCAGCGGCTTCAGCGCGGCGATCACCACCGCCTTGTCGAGCTGAACGGGCTTTTCGGCGAACATATCGGTGCCGCCATGCGCGACCGGAATATAGCAGGCGCGGTTGGGCTGAAGCGCCATGCTCACCCCGACCAGCTCGGCGCGGGTGGCATCGATGCCCGTCGTCTCGGTATCCACAGCCACCCAGCCCTGGTGCCGCGCATCGGCGATCCAGCGGCCAAGCGCGGCTTCGTCGATCACCGTTTCATAGTCATCATGCTGGCACGGCGGATCATCTGTGTGCTGCACGCTGGCGGGTGCCGCCACCGGGGCATCGCCGACGGCAGAAAGCTTGGCGAGCAGCGACTTGAAGCCGTGATGCTCCAGAAACGCGCGCAGGGGCGCATCCGGAATGCCCTTCAGCGCCAGATCATCAAGCGGTTCGGGCAGATCGACATCGCATTTCAGCGTGACGAGCACTTTGGAAAGCCGGGCATTGTCGGCCTGCTCGATCAGGTTATCGCGCAGCTTGCCGGGCTTCATCGCGGGGGCGGCGGCCAGCACGCCTTCCAGATCGCCATGTTCCTGGATCAGCTTGGCGGCCGTCTTGGGGCCGACGCCGGTCACGCCGGGCACATTATCGACACTGTCGCCCATCAGCGCCAGCACATCGCCCAGCCGTTCGGGTTCAACGCCGAACTTTTCCAGCACATGCTCAGGCCCCAGCCGCCGGTTGTTCATCGTATCATACATGTCGAGCCCGGGCTCGATCAGCTGCATCAAATCCTTGTCGCTGGATACGATTGTTACGGCCCAACCCTGCGCCAGCGCGGCCTTTGCATAACAGGCGATGATGTCATCCGCCTCCAGCCCCTCGGTCTCGATGCAGGGCAGGCTGAACGCGCGGGTCGCGTCGCGGATCATGGGGAATTGGGGGACAAGATCCTCGGGCGCAGGCGGGCGGTGCGCCTTGTACTGATCGTACAGATCGTTGCGGAAGGTATGGCTCGATTTGTCGAGGATGACCGCCATATGCGTCGGGCCATCCGCCTTGTGCACCTCATCCGCCAGCTTCCACAGCATCGTGGTATAGCCATAAACGGCACCCACCGGCTCACCGCGAATATTGGTCAGCGGCGGCAGGCGGTGATAGGCGCGAAAGATATAGCCGGAGCCATCGACAAGGTAGAGATGAGGCATCCAGCGGGAATAGCCGAACCGTCGCGCCGTACCAAGTTTTTCGAATGACGCGGCTGTTATACGTCTGAAATGGCCGCTGTTGGTTCAACACGCGGGCCACAGGGGTCGCCTGATCGAGCGCTCAGCGGTGATAGGCGACGATGCTGGCGACCACCGATTGCATCAGCGCCTGGCGTTCGGGGATGGGGCGCGGCGTATCGCCGATCATCACCGCCAGCGCATAGCTTTGCCCGTCAGGGGCGGTCAGGATGCCGACATCATTATAGCCCGCGGTCCGCCCGGCCAGATCCTGCCCGGTCCCGGTCTTGTGCCCGAAATGCCAGCCTGCCGGCACCGCGCCGCTTAGCCGCTGCTTGCCGGTGCGCGATGATTCCATCGTCGAAATCAGATAGCTGGTTGATTGCTGCGACAGCAGCTCGCCCTTTTTCAGCATCGCCAGCGCACCGGCAATGGCGGATGGCGCCGCGCCATCGGGGGGATTGGCGACATAGCTTTCATAGGCGGTCAGCCGGGTCGTCAGCGGCAATTGGGCGCGCGCCCGGGTGAAGGCGTTGCCCAGCGCGAATTCGGGTTTCCAGTCGAGCCCCGCGGTCTGGCTTTGCAGCAACCGTTCGCCCGGCCCAAAGTTGATCGAGCCAAGCCCCTTGCGCCGGATGAACGCCCGCACCGTATCCGGCCCGCCGATATACCGCAGCAGCCGGTCGTTCGCGGTATTGTCGCTGGTGGTCAGTGCGCGCTGGAGCAGCTCGCCCACAGTTGCCTTATAGCCATCGCCCTTCACCATCATCGCGATGGGCTGGTGAAACAGCGTCAGGTCTTCGCGCGTCACCGTTACCGCATCGTCCAGCGTCAGCCGCCCGGCATCGCGGTAATCAAGCACTGCCATGGCCACCCACAGCTTGCTCACGCTCTGCTGCGGCAGCTTGGCATCGCCATTGGCGGCGACCGACCAGCCCTTGTCGATGCTGCGCACCGCAATGCCGACTGATCCGGAAAATTGCGCGCGCAGGGCGTTGATCGTTGAAACCAGCTGGCTCGGCGCGGTCGCCTTGATGGGCACGGCAATCGGCACGGGCATGCTGACCCGGTATGGTGGCGGCGCAGGCGGCGT
>JBBQDD010000111.1:0-7463 GCA_038319335.1 Sphingomonadales bacterium | reverse complement strand
TGCCGTCAACACCTCATAAGCGAGCAACGGCCCCAAAATCGGCCCGGTCTTGTCTGAAAAAACCGCCCAGTTGGTGCCGAATTGATAGGACATGACGATGCCGGACACGACGCCCATCGCAAATGCGACCGCGAAAATCTTCAGCCAGAATTTGAACAGGTCGAGATAGACGCTGTTACTGGTGCGCAGCCAAAGCCCCTCCAGCACTGCCAGATAGCTCGCCAGCCCGATCGAAAATGCCGGGAAGATGAAGTGGAAGCTGACCGTGAAAGCAAACTGGATTCGCGCGAGAATGACGGGGTCGAAACTATCGAACATGGCGATATCACCTCTCGCTGTCGCTGTGCGCGCGACATCGACACGGTGCAAGTGCGCAGGGTGCATTGACGATAACGCGCAGCGCACCCGAAAGCCCCCCGGTATGCAGCTACTATCGCTAAATCACGTTACCTTATAACGCGATGACTTCTGACTGAGTCTTCCCCCCAAAGCTTGACCCGAGGTCGCGCTGCCTTTGCCGCGTTGCCAGTGAAAAAGCGGGATCCCGGGTCAAGTCCGGGATCAGGGGTGAATGAAACGGAATTCGTTGCGCGTCACTGAGGCGCGTGACCCCGCGTCAAGCCATCAACCGTCCACGCCAGACAAATCATCCGCCCGCGTACCGCGATCAGCGGACGGGTTGCGGCGCGCCTGCTGGCGGCGGCGGCACTGCGCCACCTGGGGGCGGGCCACCCTGGACCTGCTGCTGCAATTGCTGCTGCATCTGTTGCTGCTGCTGCGCCTGGCGGAGCACGCTTTCGGGCAGGAATTCGATCAGCTCGATGTCAAAAATCAGGATGGAGCCAGGCGGCAGTTTGGCCGGATCGGGCGATTGCTCGCCATAGCCTAGCTCTGGCTTGATCCAGGCGCGGATTTTTTCGCCCTTTTTCATCGCCTTTAGGGCTTCGGAAAAGCCCTTCACCACGCCGGCCACGGGCAGTGGCGTTGGCTGCTTCGATGCGTCGAACACGCTGCCGTCGCGCAATGAGCCTGTGTAGTTGATCAGCGCGACATCCGAATCGGTGGGCTGCAGATCACCCGAGCCGGGCTTGATCACGCGATATTGAAGGCCCGACGGGGTTTCGATCACGCCAGCCTGCGTGTTGTTATAGGCCAGGAACGTCGCGTTATCGCCCTTGTCCGCCACTGCGCGAGCCGTGCCGAAGAACGCAAGCATCACTGCCAGCGCCACCGCCAGCGCAATCCCCAGCCACAGCAACGTCAACGTTCCGCGCTTGGTGGGCGGAATCGGCACGGCGGTGATCGACATGGGGACGTTTCCAGCAATTTTGAGTATCATCAGCGGATGCAGGGCACCTGCCCCGCATCCATAACGACCGGTATTTTACCGGGCGCCGTCACGCTCCAGGCGCTTGCGCTCCAGCTTGCGGGCGCGGCGCACAGCGGCTGCCCGCTCCCGAGCGCGCTTTTCCGACGGCTTTTCGTAATGACGGCGCAGCTTCATCTCACGATAAACGCCCTCGCGCTGCAGCTTCTTTTTCAGGGCGCGCAGCGCCTGATCGACGTTATTGTCGCGAACGATGATTTGCATAAACGCCCAGGTCTCCGAATAAATAGCATGATGTCGTCGCGGATATGACTCCGCGCCGTATTGGGCAGCCCCTAACAGCGTGGCACTGGCATATCAAGTCAAATGGCGGCGAATTGCGGCGCGCGGCCCGCACCGCTATGGCCGCGCGATGACTGATGCACCGCTAAAGCTCTATAACAGCCTGTCCCGCCAGATCGAAACCTTCACGCCGATCGACCCGAGCGACGTGCGCGTCTACACCTGCGGGCCGACGGTGTATAACGATCAGCACATCGGCAATATGCGCGCCTTTCTGTTTGCCGACACGCTGGGGCGTGTGCTGCGGTGGAAGGGGTTCCCCACCCGCCACATCATCAACATTACCGATGTCGGCCACCTGACCAGCGATGCCGATGCCGGCGACGACAAGATGGAAAAAGCCGCCGCCGCGCAGGCCAAATCGATCTGGGACATCGCAGCGCACTACACCGCAGCGTTCAAACAGGATGTGGCGCGGTTGAACATCACCACCGTCACCGAATGGACCGTCGCCACCGATCACATCCCGCAGATGATCGCGTTTGCCAAAACGATCGAAAAGGATTGCTACGAAATCGAGGGCGGGCTGTATTTCGACACGTCGAAAGTGCCCGATTATGGCGCGCTCGCCCGCGCCGCCACCGAAGCGGGCGAAAGCCGCATCGACCCAGTATCCGGCAAGCGCCACCCCCAGGATTTCGCGATCTGGCGGCGCTCACCCCCCGGCGAACAGCGCCAGATGGAATGGGATTCGCCTTGGGGTCGGGGGGCGCCGGGCTGGCACCTCGAATGCTCGGTCATGAGCCTGGAGCATCTGGGCCACCCGTTCGACATCCACACCGGCGGCATCGATCACCGCGAGATCCACCACCCCAATGAAATCGCCCAGAATCAGGCGTTTTGCGGTTGCGGGGATAGCGGCGCGCGCATCTGGATGCACAATAATTTCCTCGTCGCCAAAAATCCGGGAGGGCGCGGCGGAAAGATGAGCAAATCCAACGGCGAATTCCTGCGCCTGCAGACGCTGATCGACGCGGGCTTCCACCCGCTTGCCTATCGCCTGATGTGCCTGCAGGCGCATTACCGCAGCGAGCTGGAGTTCAGCTGGGAAAACCTGGCGGCGGCGAGTGTGCGGCTGAAGCGGATGGTGATGGGTGTGGAAAAACTTCGGATCAAAGTGGCTGAAGGCGCGAAAGGGAACGATGGCACGGTCGAGTTTCTCCACGCGTTCGACGGGGAGATAAGCGATGACCTCAATTCTCCAGCCGGAATTGCCATTGTCGATCTAGTGCTCGGGCGATCCGATTTGCGGCCAGCTGATAGACTAGCTGCCTTACTCGAAATGGATGCAGTGTTAGGTCTGCAACTAACAACCCTAACCCGCGCCGACCTCCGCATTCGCCCCGCCAACGCCACCCTCACCGAGGCCGAAGTCGAAGCCCAGCTCGCCGCCCGCAAGGAGGCCCGTGCCGCAAAAGACTTCGCCCGCTCCGATGCAATCCGCGACGCACTTTCCGCCGCAGGCGTTGAAGTAATGGACGGCGATCCACTGGGCTGGGACTGGAAGCCTAACCTATAGCAAAGCTGCAGACGCAATCCGGGCACGCACCGCTTCCCCCCGCAGCAAATTCCTTGCTCTCCCCCACCAGCCGGGCATGATGGGGCAAGGGCGCATCGCAAGCGCCGAAGGGAGAGCAGCCATGGTCAGCGCGCAACATACGGACAGCGACACCCTGGCCAGCTGGCACCGCGACGGCGCCGTGGTGCTGGACCGGTTCTTTACCGAGGCGGAGATCACCCCCGTCCGCGCCGATTGCGATGCGATTTTCGCCGGACGCGCCAAAGCCGCTGCGACAGCGATTGATCGCAAGCCCGGTGGCGGGATCGGCGTGTTTGATCCCGCACAGTTCCGCAATCAGGAGCAGCTGCCCTTCGCCGCCAGCGCGGCCATCAACCTGATCGGGCTGCACCCCCGGCTGATTGCCTATGCCCGCGCCGCGCTGGGGGTGGCGGATGTGCGGCTTTACCAGTGCGACGCCTGGGCAAAATATACCGGCGATGCCGATTATGACCAACCGTTCCACTGCGATTTCAAGAACCACACGCTGACGGTGCCGGGCGACGATGCCGCCCAGAAAACGATCAACTTCATGATCTATGTCACCGATGTTGCCGATGATCTGGGCGCGATCCATTTTGTGCCCAACCCGGCGGCGACCACCGTTGTCGGCCGGTTGCGCACCGTGCTGCCAGAGGAGGCGTTTGACGGCAAAGGGCTGAACGCCCGCACCATATCGTTCGATCAAACCGACGCGACCGGCTTTGGCCATCCCGCCCAGCATGCGTTGAAGGCGCTGGAGCAATCGGGCGCGGCCCCGGCCGGATCGATCTTCGCCTATGGGATCGACGTCTATCACCGCGGCACCAACCTGACGCGGCCGGGCGGGCATCGCTATACCATCACCGCCAGTTACAAGGCGGCGGGCAATGACATGATCGGCTGGGCGGCGTGGCCATTCCATTTCCTGCGCCCCTGGCGGCGGCTGATTGAGGCAGCGACGCCAGAGCAGCTCGCCTGCTTGGGCATTCCGCTGCCCGGCGATCCGTTCTGGACACCGACAACGATTGCCCGCACCCAGCAACGCTGGCCCGGTTGGGACATGACTGCCTATTCACAGGCGATGGAGCTTACACCTGCATGAAAGCCGTTCTGCCCGCCCTCGCCCGTCCGCTCATTGAAGCGCAACTGCCCGCCGATCTCGACTGTCACTGGGTCATGACGCGAGAGGAAGCCGTCAGCGCGATGGGCGGTGCCGATATCGCCTGGGTCGATCTGCCGCCGCACGGGCTGACAGCAGAGGCGGTTGCCGCTGGCACATCGCTGAAATGGCTGTTCACGGCGATTGCGGGGCTTGATTCGCTCGATCTGCCGGCGCTGCGCGATCAGGGTACCATCGTTACCAATGGCGCGGGCATTAACGCCATTCCGGTCGCCGAATATGCGGTGATGGGCGTCCTCGCCGCCGCCAAACGCTTCGACAGCGTCGTGCGCAGCGCCGACAAGCATGAATGGCCGGATTATGCACCCGGCCGCGTTGAACTGTTCGAAACATCCGCGCTGATCATCGGCATGGGCGCGATCGGCAAGCTGATCGGCGATCGGCTGGCGGCGTTTGGCGTGGCCGTGACGGGCGTTACCCGATCAGGGCGTGATGGCACGCTGACGCCCGATCAATGGCCCGGCAAACTGGGCGATTTCGACTGGGTGATCCTTGCCGCCCCCTCCACCGACCAGACCAGGGCGATGATCGGCGAGGCGGAACTGATCGCAATGAAACCCAGCGCCTGGCTGATCAACATCGCGCGCGGTGAGATGATCGATCAGGACGCGCTGATCAAGGCGCTGGCCAAAAAACGCATCACCGGGGCGTTTCTGGACGTGACCTCGCCCGAGCCTTTGCCGCCTGAGCATCCGCTTTGGTCTGCGCCCAACATCATCCACTCAATGCATCTGTCAGGCCGCAGCCAGACCAAGATGTTCCACCGCGCGGCAAAGCTGTTTCTCCACAACCTGGCGGCATTTCGTGAAGATGCGCCCATGATCAACGTCGTCGATCTCGACGCCGGGTATTGACCTTGCACCAGAACCGATCACGCTGATCGGCAATCCTGCATTGCACGCATCGCCGATTACGCGCATGGGCATTGGCCGAATTTCTGCACGACTGGACACATCATCATGGCCGCCAATTGGGCCCCCGAAAGCTGGACAACGCATGAGGCGCGCCAGCTGCCAAGCTATCCCGATCCCGCCGCGCTGACCGCGGCGACGTATACGCTGCGTTCCTACCCGCCGCTTGTTTTTGCGGGCGAAGCCCGCGACCTGACGGTCGATCTGGCGCGCGTGGTGGAGGGCAAGGCGTTCCTGCTGCAGGGCGGCGATTGCGCTGAAAGCTTTGCCGAATTTCACCCCAACAACATTCGCGACACGTTCCGCGTGCTGCTCCAGATGGCGGTCGTGCTCACCTTTGCGTCAAAACTGCCGACGGTGAAGCTGGGGCGCATGGCAGGCCAGTTCGCCAAGCCCCGCTCTGCCGACACTGAGGTGATCGACGGGGTGGAGCTGCCCAGCTACCGAGGCGATAACGTCAACGATATCGCGTTCACAGCGGAAGGGCGGGCGCCTGATCCCAAGCGGATGGTGCAGGGTTATCTGCAATCCGCCGCCACGCTCAACCTGCTGCGGGCGTTTGCCAGCGGGGGCTATGCCAACCTGCACCAGGTCCATCGCTGGACCCACGACTTCATGGGCCGCAGCCCCTGGGCCAAGAAATTCGCCGATGTTGCTGACCGGATCGGCGAGGCGCTTGAATTCATGGAAGCGTGCGGCATCAACCCGGAAACGGTGCCGCAGCTGAAGGGCACGCAATTCTACACCAGCCATGAAGCGCTGCTGCTCCCCTATGAGCAGGCGATGACGCGGCAGGATTCGCTGACTGGCGACTGGTATGACACATCGGCACACATGCTGTGGATCGGCGACCGCACCCGCTTTGAGGGCTCGGCGCATGTCGAGTTCCTGCGCGGTGTCGGCAACCCCATCGGCATGAAATGCGGGCCGAGCCTGGAGCCAGACGCGCTGCTCCGTCTGCTCGACACATTGAACCCGGCGCGCGTTCCCGGGCGGATCACGCTGATCACCCGCTATGGCCATGACAAGATCGAAGCCGGGCTGCCCAGGCTGGTCCGCGCGGTGCAGGCGGCCGGGCATCCGGTCGTCTGGAGCTGCGATCCGATGCACGGCAACGTCATCAAGACCAATAATGGCTATAAAACGCGTCCTTTTGATCGCATTCTGGCCGAAGTACGCGGCTTTTTTGCCGTCCACCGCGCCGAAGGCTCAATCGCGGGCGGCATTCACGTCGAAATGACCGGCCAGAACGTCACTGAATGCACCGGCGGCGCGATGGACGTGACGCAGATGGATCTAGCCGATCGCTATCACACGCATTGCGACCCTCGGCTGAATGCCGGGCAAAGCCTTGAACTCGCCTTTCTGCTCGCCGAAATGCTGAATGTTGAAATGGAAGTCAGGCGGCGCGCTGCGGCGTGATCGCTTGACGGCAACGGGGCGCACCCGTAGATCGCGGGCCTGCTCCGCATTTGGCCCCTTCGTCTAGCGGTTAGGACGTCGCCCTCTCACGGCGAAAGCACGAGTTCGATTCTCGTAGGGGTCACCAGCGGCATCATTGGCGCGCAACAGCCGCCAGCAACTTACCCCAACGGGCAAACGCACTCGCTGACGACCAGGATTCCAGCATGCGCGCGGCGTTGGCTCCCATCGCCGCCAGCTGGGGGCGATCGGCATCGATCGACTTCAGCAGCGCCACCAGCCCCTCTGTATCATCCGGCGTCACTGCGCGGCCCGCTTGCCATTGCCGTGCCATCAGCGCCTGCTCACCATCGGCTGCGTCAATGAAGATGAAAGGGCGGCCATGGCTGCGGGCGCTGGCGCAACATCCCGCTTCCATCCCACCCTAATTGCGCTAGTCTGCCGAAGTCTGGGAGCAGATGGGCGGCCTATCTGGGAAATGTCGACTGCAATGCAAATCAGCACGCGGATTTTGGGAGCTGAGGCAGAAATGAGCATAGGACGTGGCGTTGTCGCAAAACGCGCGGCCCTGGGTGAAAAGGCATGATATCCGCCCAACGACCACCCGTCGCGCTGATCACCGGGGTTACCGGCCAGGACGGCGCCTATCTCGCGCGGCTGTTGCTCGACAAGGGCTATATCGTTCACGGCATCAAGCGCCGGTCATCGTCGTTCAACACCGCCCGGATCGAGGATATCTAC
>JBBQDD010000110.1:0-7507 GCA_038319335.1 Sphingomonadales bacterium | reverse complement strand
CAGCTCGACGTGTGGGCCCCGGCAAAACCCGGCGCAAAAAAGCTGCCCGTCATCATCTTTTATTATGGCGGCGCGTGGATCAAGGGATCGCGCCAGGAATATGGCTTTGTCGGGCGCTCCTTTGCCGGGCAGGGCTTCATCACCGTCATTCCTGACTACCGCTTGGTGCCGGGCGTGCGCTTTCCCATTTTCGTTCAGGATTCGGCGCTGGCGGTGAAGTGGGTGCGCGATCACATCGCCGAATTTGGCGGCGATCCCGCGCGGATCACGCTGTCCGGCCATTCGGCGGGCGCATATAACGCCGCGATGCTGGCGCTTGATGGCCGCTATCTGAGCGACATCGGCGTTGATCCCAAGATCGTGCGTGCCGCCGCGCTGTTCGCCGGGCCATATGCTTTCTACCCCTGGGAAAGTGACCGGTCACGCGCGGCTTTTTCGGCCTGGCCCACCCCGTCTGAAACCCAGCCGATCACCTATGCCATGAAGGACAGCCCCCCGCTGCTGATCGCGCAGGGCACCGCCGACGATGTCGTCAAACCGCGCAACGCCACGCGCCTGGCCAAGCGTATGACCGCGCTGGGCGCGCGTTTCGAGCTGAAGGAATATGCGGGCAAGAGCCACAATGATCTGGTGATGGGCCTGTCGCTGCCATTCCGCGGCAATGCGACGACGCTGGCGGATAGCGTGGCGTTCCTGAAGGCGAACAGCCAATAGCGGCAGGATTGCGCACCGCCGGGTGCCATCCCATATCGCCCCCATGAGCAACAACGACATGGTGTGGCACGGCACCACAATCCTTTCCGTGCGGCGCGGTGGCAAGGTCGTGATCGCTGGCGATGGCCAGGTATCGATGGGCCAGACGGTGATGAAACCCAATGCGCGCAAGGTCCGCAAGCTGGGGGACGGATCGGTGATCGGCGGGTTTGCGGGCGCAACCGCTGATGCCTTCACCCTGTTCGAACGGCTGGAACGCAAGCTGGAACAGCATCACGGCCAATTGCTGCGCGCCGCAGTCGAGCTCGCCAAGGACTGGCGGACGGATAAATATCTGCGCAACCTGGAAGCGATGATGATCGTCGCTGACAAGGACGTCACGCTGATCCTGACCGGCAATGGCGATGTGCTGGAACCCGAAGCGGGCATTGCCGCGATTGGCTCTGGCGGCAATTTCGCCCTCGCCGCCGCCCGCGCGCTGACTGATTATGAGGGCGACGCAGAGGTGCTGGCGCGCAAGGCAATGGCCGTCGCGGCGGACATTTGCGTGTACACCAATGATCGGCTGACGCTGGAAATGCTGGACAGCGCTGCCTAACCCCCCTCCCGCTTGCGGGAGAGGTCGGGGGTGGGCGTATCCACCGCCGCTCCTCCCGTGGCAATGCCCACCCCCAGCCCCTCCCGCAAGCGGGAGGGGAGTGAGAAGAACCCATGAACGACGCCCTTACCCCCAAAACCATTGTCGCCGCGCTTGATGCGCACATCATTGGCCAGTCCGATGCCAAGAAAGCGGTGGCCGTCGCGATGCGCAATCGCTGGCGTCGCCAACAGCTGGGCGCTGATCTGCGCGATGAGGTTAGCCCCAAGAATATTCTGATGATCGGCCCCACTGGCTGCGGCAAGACCGAGATTTCGCGCCGCCTGGCCAAGCTGGCCGATGCGCCCTTCATCAAGGTGGAGGCGACCAAGTTTACCGAGGTCGGCTATGTCGGCCGCGACGTCGAACAGATCGCCCGTGATCTGGTGGAAGAAGCCGTTCGACTGGAAAAGGAACGCCGCCGCATCGCCGTGCGCGACAAGGCAGAGGAAGCGGCGATGGCCCGGCTGCTCGACGCGCTGACCGGCAAGGGCGCAAGCGAGGCCACCCGCGAGGCCTTCCGCCAGCGGTTCCGCGAGGGGCATCTCGACACCACCGAGATCGAGATCGACGTGGAGGATGCCCCCAAGGCCCCGTTCGAAGTGCCCGGCCAGATGGGCATGATCAACCTGAGCGACATGATGAGCAAGGCGATGGGCGGCAACCAGCTGAAACGCCGCAAGCTCGCCGTGCCCGCCGCCTGGGAAAAGCTGGTGGAGGAAGAAGCCGACAAGCGGCTCGACCAGGACGAGGTGAGCCGCACTGCGCTCGCCGATGCAGAGGCGAACGGGATCGTTTTTCTGGACGAGATCGACAAGATCGCCGTCAGCGACGGGCGCGGCGGCTCCATCAGCCGTGAAGGCGTGCAGCGCGATCTGCTGCCGCTGATCGAGGGCACCACGGTGGCCACCAAATATGGCCCGATGAAAACCGACCATATCCTGTTCATCGCCAGCGGTGCGTTTCATGTCGCCAAGCCAAGCGACCTGCTGCCCGAACTGCAGGGGCGGCTGCCGATTCGCGTCGAGCTGAAGGCGCTGACCGAGGCCGATTTCGTGGCGATCCTGAGCGACACCACAGCCTCGCTCCCCGCGCAATCCAAGGCGCTGAACGCGACCGAGGGCGTGACGATAAACTTCACGCCAGACGGCATCCACGCCGTCGCCCGCATCGCCGCAGAGGTGAACGCCGAGATTGAGAATATCGGCGCGCGGCGGCTGCAAACGGTGATGGAAAAGCTGCTGGAGTCCGTAAGCTACGAAGCCGAGGACCGGGTAGGCGAAACCCTGACCATCGACGCGGCCTATGTGGAAAGCCAGCTCCGGGAAATCGCGCGGAACACCGATTTGAGCCGGTTTGTTTTGTAGGGGCCGTTGCCGACCGTGCTGGTAGTGGGGGAGAAGGTTGAGCGGCCTGTCATGCGCGCGCGGCCCGGGGCTAGCTGACCACATGAGCCTCCGCGCCCTCCAGCGCCGCGTGAAGCGGTTGGAGACGGGAGCGAAGCCGAGACCCTCGCCATTCACCGTCTGGTTTGGAAGTTTCGACGCTTGGGTGGAGCAGCACGTTCTGCCCGACCTCGAAAGCGGGACACTGGATCACCGGTTCATCTTCATTGTCGCTTCGCTTCGCGCGTGGGAGGCGGATGGCTTGTGGACGTGGCACATGCCCGCTGACGGTGGGCCAGCGTGGCTAACAGCGTGGCGCACAAGCAGCCGAGTCAGCTGATTTGCAAAGGCCAACCAAAAAACGTCAAGCGCAACGAGGCACTAGATCGAAGCACGACAGAGATGACGCTGCCGCAATGAAGGTGCATCGTGGGTCGAGAGCATCCGGCACTACGTCACCTAACGCTATCGTAAAGCTGTCCTTATAACCTTGAGAATTGATACCGATCCATGACCAGCCGAGAGGCTTGGAAATCGCAAACTCAAAGGATGGGATTGGTTTCCAACCATCGCCGTAGGGGACCCCCTCGTGAGCGATAATGATTTGGTCGGTGTCTGGCTCCACTGTTACGATGACGGCTGTGCTGCCGAGGCATATTGCCACCGCTTCCCATCTCGCAGAACCGTCGTCCATGCTGTCAGCGTTCAGTCCGAGAACATCGGTGACCCTCTGATGTGCGACGTCGTCCCAATCAAAGCGGAAAGAAATATGCTCAGCCATACGAACCGCTAACTCGCCCCGCGCACGCTTTCTACCCCTTATTGGATTTAGAGCGGAACCTTGAGCCTCGGCGGGCGGCGCTGTGAGAGGGCGATTCCCCGGGGCGCTTCTTACACTGCCCTTACACAACGCTTGCGCAGGGAAAACGGCACCTTGCGATGCCCGTGGAACCCATTGAAATGGTGTGGTAAATTGGTCGGGGCGACAGGATTCGAACCTGCGACCCCCACACCCCCAGTGTGATGCGCTACCAGGCTGCGCTACGCCCCGACCGAGGGGGCGGCATTATGCGGGTGGGGGCTGCGATGCAAGCTTTACCCGACGCGGGCAGGATCGGCCGGGGTTGGGGGTGCGCTTGCAGTCGCTGGCGGCACGCTGAAAACCGCGCTGGCCCGGGCGATCAGGCGGTCGCCGGTCGTCACGCGGGCTTCGCCGAATGCCAGGGTGCGGCCGACGCGGACGGGTGATGCGCGCACTTCCAGCCAGTCGCCGATCCGGGCGGTGCCGGTGAAATCGCAGGTCAGGCTGACCGTCACGATACCGCTGAGCCCCGCGCCCGCCCCCGCCTGGCTGAGTACGCACGCCAACCCCATCGCGTTATCCGCCAACGCCGCGATCAGCCCGCCATGCGCCATCCCGCGCGCATTGGTGTG
This sequence comes from Sphingomonadales bacterium, assembly GCA_038319335.1. Classification (GTDB taxonomy): domain Bacteria; phylum Pseudomonadota; class Alphaproteobacteria; order Sphingomonadales; family Sphingomonadaceae; genus Sphingomonas. The sequence continues at coordinate 3,337 of JBBQDD010000110.1, read as the reverse complement.
CGGGGCGGCGATAAGCACGCCAATCGTCAGCACATCGCCGTCGCGCTTCGAATAAAGCGGCTCCCACGCGTCCGTCAGCGGGCTTTTGCGGAAATGCGGCGCGAATCCGGCTGGCGGATCAATCACGCGCCGCCGCCGTGCGCAGCCCGGCATCCATCCACGCAGCAGGCGCATCATCAAAGCCGTACAGCCGCGTCTCGACCAGATCGGGGCGAAAGCCGTGCGCGTGGCAGCAATCCAGCGTGGGTGGAATATTGGTGCGCACATTGGCGCGCCCGGTGCGCAGCGTGATGCCCTTATGATACATTTCCAACATCGGCACCGGCGTGGTGTCGCGCAGATGGATCGTCACGCTGGTCAACACCCCTTCCGGCTCTGTCGCGCGAATCGCCTGGATCAGCGTATCCGCCGTGCCGCACGCATCGACGACGATTTCATACAGCATCGGCAGATCGCCGGGCAGCGCAATCGGGTTTGCACCATAGGCCGCCGCCTGGGCCAGCCGAACGGGATCATCATCGGCATAATCAACGCGCCCAGCGCCCAGCGCCACCGCCAGCCCGGCGGCATAGATGCCGATCACGGCGGCCAGGCCACCCATCACCAGCACGCTTGCGCCCGGCCGTTCGGCGAGCAGCGGGGCGATGGCGCGCCAACTGTCCGCCGCCATGTCCGCCGCGCCGATCAACGCGACCGGATCAGCCCCGTGGGGCAGCGGCACCAACATCGCATCGGCATAGGGCACCGCCACCAGATCAGCCGCAGCGCAGCCGTAATTGCCGGGCCGTCCCATGCCATAGCCGGCGGCGAACGGCACTGACTGGCACCGCCCGGTAAAGCCACGGCGGCAGTTGCGACATTCACCGCAGCTGATCTGCGACGGCACGATCACGCGCTGGCCGGGGCGGATGTGGCGCACGGCATCGCCCACATCCACCACCTCGCCGATCATCTCATGCCCGATCGGCTCGCCCGCTGCCATCGGGGCCAGCCCGCGCACATAGCCGACATCAAGGTCGCAGCGGCCAAGCACGATCGGGCGGACGATCGCCGCGCTGGCGCTGGCCAGCACCGGCACAGCAGCCTCCCGCCATTCGACCAGCCCGGGGCGGACAAAGGTGAGCTGGCGCATCAGGGCTTGGCGCCCTCAATCGCCAGTGGCACTTCATAATAGGTGACGACGGGGTCCGCCCCATAGGTCGCCCTGGCGCGCGCGACCCAGGCATCGCTGAACCAGGCTTGCGCAGCGGCCTTGTTCGACCAGTAATAGATGCCTCCAAACCTTTTGGGTTCGATCGTGAAATATTTGCGGATCAGGCCCGGGATTTGTTGATATCGGGGGGCGGCCTTGTCGAATTCGCCTTTCAGATAGGCGTCGGTCACGCCCGCCGGGGTGGCAATGCTGACGACAACCGCAACGCGGGGCGGCGGGGCATCCGGCCGGGCATTGGCGGTAATCGGCAACGCAGCAATCGATGCGGCGCAGATGAGGGGGATGAGGGGGATCAACTTCATGGCAAGGCTCCTGTTCAAGCAGTGCCGCTGATCTACGCGCCGCCGCAGCGGCGGATAAGATTGAAGAAAGCAAATCGCTTTTGCAGAACTCGCAAAACGGCTAGATACGGGCGATGGACAGCGAAGACCTGAAGCTGCTGCTGATGCTCGACGCGCGCGGATCGCTGAGCGCGGTTGCCAAGCACCTTGATCTGGCGGTGTCCACCGTGGCGCGGCGGCTGGAGGGGCTGGAGGCGACGCTGGGGCTGCGGCTGCTCGACCGGCGGGCCAATGGCGTGCGGCTGACGGCAGACGGCGCGCGGATTGCAGCACTTGCCGCCCCGCTGGTCGATCAGGCAGCGCGGATCGGCCGGACGGCTGCCATGCTGGGGGCGTCGAGCGCGGCAGGCCATGTCACCATTTCATCGATTGACCTGATCATTACGGAAATTCTGGCGCCTGCGCTGCCGATGCTATGGGCGAGTGTGCCCGGCCTGTCCGTCACGCTGCGGGCGCAGGGCGAGGTGATCAGCCTGGCCGCGCGCGAGGCCGATATCGCGCTGCGCATGTCCCGCCCCGAAGGCGCCAGCCTGATCGCGCGGCGCGTTTTTGAAATCGACCTGGGGTGCTTTGCCAGCCCCGGCTATCTGGCGGGGCGCGATCCGGCGGCGATCAGCCTGGGGAACGAACGCCTGCTGGTCTATGATGACAGCTATGGCCGCATTGCAGAGCTAGACTGGGTGGCAAAGGCCGGGCTGGACGGCGCGGTGGGGCTGCGCACCGGCAGCACCCGCGCGTTGCTGAATGCTGCGGCGGCGGGCGGCGGCATTGCGCTGCTGCCGGTGTTGTTCGCGGCGCGCGCCGGGCTCGTCCGCCTGCCGCTTGCGCATCAACTGCCGCCCCGCCCGGTATGGCTGCTGACTCACCGTGATGTCCGCCGCCTGCCCGCGATCCGTGCCGCGCACCGCTGGATCGCGGCTGCCTTTGCCGCACTGGCGCGCGGCTGACCGCATCGGCGGCGGCTCAGCCATGGTTGCGCCCACTAGCTGATGGTGATAGCGCGCCCCCCTTGACGGGCGGCGATATGCCGTACCACTCCAGCCAGTTCAGGACGTCCATGATCGTACCCCCCGCCTTTGCCCAGACCGCAGGTGCTGCCGCCGATGGCAGCGGATCGATCGCGATGATCATCCCTTATCTGCTGCTGCTGCCGCTCGCCTATTTCCTGCTGATCCGCCCGCAGCAAAAGCGGATGAAGGTGCTGCAGGATGCCGTGAACGCGGTGAAAAAGGGCGATGAAGTGACGACAGCCGGCGGCATCGTCGGCAAGGTCGTGAAGGTGGATGACCGGATCGTCGAGGTGGAGATTGCCACCGGCGTGAAGGTAAAGGTCGTCAAGGCAACGCTCGCCGCCATCGCGCCCAGCGGTGCCGGCAAACCTGCGAACGACTGAGCACCGCCATGCTTGATTTCCCGCGCTGGAAAATAGCTTCGATCCTTGGTCTGCTCGCCGCGCTGATGCTGCTGGCGGTGCCAAGTTTCGTGCCCGAAAGCATGACGAAGAATCTGGGCGTCAACCTGCCGCGGATCAATTTCGGGCTCGATCTGGCAGGCGGCAGTTATCTGCTGCTCGAAGCCGATACGGCTGACGTCGCAGCATCGCGGATTGAGCAGATGCGCGATACCGTGGCGACGGAAATGCGGCGCGGCTCCCCCAAGATCAGCATCGGTGATATCTCCACGCGTGGCGGCAAGCTGAGCTTTCTGCTGCGCGACGTGACACAGGTGGATGAAGCGCGCGAACGCCTGTTGCCGCTGACTAACGGGGCCGGGCTGACCGGGC
>JBBQDD010000109.1:0-7507 GCA_038319335.1 Sphingomonadales bacterium | reverse complement strand
GGCCATCGTCTTCGCGGGTGAGGGTGTAGTCGCGGTGATACCAGTCATAGGCCATCTTGGTACCGATGCCCGCGCCGATCAGCACCATCAGCGTCACGATGGTACGGAGCAAACACCCCATTGATTTCGGCTTGGGCTCCGGTGCGCGCTCGGCATCTGCCTCGGTCTGTGTTGTCATGCTTATGCCCCGCTGCTGCTTGCCCACACGTCACCGTGTCGATCAATCAACGCACGACCCTGCAAATCGATCAGATGCGCCAGCACCGATCCGCCCGCCGCGCCAAACAGTCGCGGGTCCAGCCCAACATACATTCGCTCCACCATGGCGGGTATGGTGCCCACGCCCTCGCCAATCAGCCGCAAGATCTGCGCCTCACGCTGACGGCGATGGCCCAGAAAACCGCGCACCTTTTGCGCCGGATTGGTGATCGGTTCGCCGTGCGCGGGGTAATAAATCACATCGTCGCGGGTCTGCAGCTTGGCCAGGCTCGCCATATAGGCGGTCATGTCACCGTCCGGCGGGGCGACCACGGTGGTGGACCAGCCCATCACATGATCGCCGCTGAACAGCGCCTTGGTCTCCGCAAGGGCAAAACACAGATGGTTGGAGGTGTGGCCAGGCGTTTCCACTGCCGCCAGCGTCCAGCCCGCTCCCGTCGCCACATCGCCGTCGCGCATCACCCGATCAGGGACATAATCGGCGTCAAAGGCTGCATCCGCACGCGGCCCCAGATTGTCGAGCGCTAGCGACGCACACCCGATGATCGGCGCGCCCGTCAGTCCCTGTAGCGGGCGGCTGCCCGGGCTGTGATCGTTATGCGTGTGCGTGATCATGATCGCCGTCACCTTGCGGCCTGCAACTGCGCGCATGATCGCATCGATATGGGCAGAATCGGCAGGCCCGGGATCAATCACGGCGACATCGGTGGTGCCGACCAGATGGGTTTGCGTGCCAGTAAAGGTAAATGGCGACGGATTGGGTGCCAGCACCCGCGCGACGAGCGGCCCAATCGCGATACAATCGCCCGTCGGGATGCCTTCCATGCCCCTTCAGATGCCGGTTTGGCTGCGCAAACACAAGGGGCGGATCGCCCGGCAGCCATACAGAAATCCCGGCAGGCAAAGGGGCAATGCCTGCCGGGACTCCGACCGATGCCATTCGACACCGAATGCTATTGGGTCGATCAGTTGACCTTGGCGAGATCGGCCTCGACTTCGGCAATAGCCTCGTCGATTGCCTTCACGGCTTCGTTCTGGCCAGCGCCACCCTTGGCAGACATCCGCGCACGCGCACCGCGCAGGCCATCAAGCGCTGACCGGTAAGCCTTGCGTTCAATGTCGCGGCTGTCGATTTCCCGGATTTTCGCCGCCGACGCCAACCGCTCGATCCGATTGGTGCAGATGATGATGCGGCGCTTGCCGTCCTTCACCTCGTTGATGGTGACTTTCTTGTCACTGCCCGGCGCACCATCGTCGCACCGAAGCGAACGAACATCGGGCACGTCGGTCATCACCTTCATGTCATCGCCCATGTCACCTTGGGGACCATTTTTGCGGATGACGAACACCTGGCTGTCTTTCCCGCCCGGCCCGACCATCTTGAAACGGCGTCGGACCATCGGGCTGCCGTCGCGCTCGGCACGGCCCAGTTCGGCGACGGCGATGCCTTCAGCCAGCATTTCGGCTTCGGACGCTTTCCCGTTCCCGCGACGGGTTTTGATAACGACAACATGGTGCTTGCCATCCTTGTCGGTCCATTCCCGCCGGTCGGTATCGTTGCTGCCCATCACGGGCGGCACGGGAGGCGCCGGTGGCGTCGGCGCAACCGGCGCAACAGCGGACGGCGGCACCGGCACGGCCTGCGGGGCAGCAGGCGCCAGCGGCGCAACCGGCGCGGCAACAGCCACGGCAATCCGGTCCAACCGCGCAATCTCGCCCCCCATCGTCGAATCCACCCGGTTGCGCAGCCGTTCCGCTGCCTGGGTGCCCGATGCCGTCAGCGCCAGCCCGCCCAGCGTCACCGCGCATACCGATAGCGCACCGCCCATAATACGCTGGCGCGATTTCCGTGTTGTCGAAAGCATCCTCAGTCTCCCTTTTAAATCGTTGATGGTATGAAGGTGGCACGCCGCTGATACCGCGCGGCCATGCGCCGATTTCACGATCGCGCGGCCATAGGCGTGGGTGAAGGCGGCACTGCGCCCGGCAAGCACCCGCGCGTCGCACGCCATTTCCTGATCGGCCCGAAAGGCGCGAAATGCACGCCATGCCAGCGGGTTGAACCAGTGCAGCGCCAGCACCACCAGTGCTGCCCAATTGGCGATCAGATCGCCGCGCGCATGGTGCGTCAGCTCGTGCGCCACGGCGAGCGATTGTTCGTCCGCGTCGTACCGCTCGCGAAAATCCCGCGGGAAGGCGATGTATTTGCGCCAGATGCCGAACGCCAGCGGTCCCGTTGCCGCATCCGTTTCAATCATCCGCACACCGCCCAGCATCGTCGCGTCGGCATCCGACAGGATCGAGCGGACAAAGAGATGATAGCGGATCAGGTGCCAGCCAATGAAGCACAGCGCGCCCAATGCCCACAGCCCCAGCAGCACAGCCGCCACCGGCGCGCCTTGATCGACAATGGCGGGCGGTACGATCGCCATGTCAGCCAACCCCGCCGATGAGGTGATTTCGGCACGAACCGCCGCCTGTGCCAAAGTCTGCGGGCTCGCCGTCGCGCCATTCAGCACCCCGGCCACCACATGGGTGGCCGCCAGCCGATCGACCATAGGCGAGAACAGACGGCTCCACTGCCAATCCCCCGGCATTGGCGGCAGTAACAGCCGCGCAGCCGGGAGCACCCACAAAAGGTAGGCAACATTGGCCCCAAATTCCCGCCGCACCGGCGCGCGCAGCGCCAGCACGACCAGCATCAGTATCGTGGAGGCGATCAGCGCCTCGATCGCCCAGCTGATCATGATTTCAGCGCCTTCAGCAGCGCCTCGATCTCGGCGATATCCTGGTCGGTCAGCGCATCGCGTTCAGCCAGATGGGCGACCAGCGGCATCAGCTTGCCACCGAACAGCCGGTCCATCAGGCGGCTCGATTCGCCGGCGACATATTCCTCTCGCGCAACGATCGGCCGGTATAGATAGCGGCGGCCATCCTCCTCATGCGCGATCACCTTCTTGGCGAGCAGCCGCCCAAGCAGGGTTTTGACCGTGTTGATGTTCCAGTCCCGCCCGGGGGCAACGCCGTCGGCCACATCCTGCGCAGACAGCGGCGATTGATTCCACAGCACCTCCATCACGGCATGCTCGGCATCGCTGATTCGCTCGGTCATCGCTTGCTCCTTCGATTACGCGTGTAATCGCATTGATTACAAGCGTAGTCAATAGCTGTGTTGCGATGTTGGAACGGGGTCGTTCTGATCGGTATTGGCTGACTGGAACATGAACGGGCGCGTGTCGGAAAAACTTACAGCATCGCCCTCCGCGCCTGCTGCATTAACCATCATCGCCCGCAGGACAGGCCGGTTGCCGACGCTTGGCACGCAAGCTGCTACGTGAAGGGCACGCCGAGCGGAGACGCTAGCAGGGCGGATCGACAGCTTCCGGTATCGCGTCGATCCGCCCGACCCGGCTTACCCAAACTGAAAATACGATCAGGCGATGGAAACCGGCGCGGACATGATTGGCGCGCGGGGCCGCCCCCCGGTAACGCGGCGCGCCGCGGCACTTTGCAAAGCCTTGGGATAAATGTCGTTCAGCAGCCGCTCAAAGGTGCGATCCCAGCTGAACCGGGCCTCGACATGCGCGCGGGCTGCGCGACCGATGGCCGCGTGATCGCCCCGCCACACTGCCAGAACATTGTCAGCCATCACCTGCGTATCATCCACCGGCCCCAGCAGGCCCAGGCCGTCCGGCACGCGATCAATCATCGCCCCGCTCGCCACGCCTACCACCGGCAGGCCGGATGCCTGCGCCTCTACAATCGAGATACCGAAGGTTTCGTCAGCCATGCCGGATACATAGATATCCGCCGATGCCAGCGCCCGCGCCAGCACGTCGCGATCATGCACGAAACCCATGAACTTGATTGGCAGGCCCTGGCTTTCCGCTTCCAGCCGCTCGCGCAGCTTGCCGTCGCCGATCAGCACCATCGCCGCGCCAAGATCAGTCGGCAAGCGGCGGAACATATCCAGCAGCCGGTCAGCGCGTTTTTCATTATCCAGCCGCCCGGCATAGATCAACAGCGGCCCATCACCCGGCAACCCCAGTTCCGCGCGGAACGCCGGATCACGCTTGGCGGGGTGAAAGGTATCAATGTCGACGCCCAGCTGCAGCACGCTGGTGCGCGGCACATTATGCTTGGCCAGCACCGCGCAAACCTCTTCACTCAGCGTGTAAACCCAGTCGAATTCGCGGTAGGTAATCTCGGCATAGCCATAGGACAGCCAGCGAAAGCCCTTGCCCAGGAACGTACCGAACTTGGCCTGCGCCACGCGGAACACATGCGCATTGGGAAAATCGGTGCTGTACGCAGCCACCAGCGCGGTATCAGGAAAGGCGCGGCGGTGATGGATCGCCGTCCAGGGCAGCACCCATGGGCACAGCGATTCGATTACGTCCGGCCGGTAACGCGCGAGCAGTTCACGCACGATCCTGGTGCGCAGAATGAAACGATAATTGGGGCTGCCGCGCACCGGATCGGACCCCACCTCGGCCCAGATGTGCCGCCCGTTGACGACCACCTTGTCCTCTGGCCCGGGCACGATCTGCAACAGGCTGTGCGGCGTGTTGGCGAGAATGTACTCCCGCTTTTCACGCAGATAGGTGCTGACCCCGCCGCCGCCTGCTGGCGAATAGCTCTGCGTCAGATCACAAAGCAGCATCGGTGCCACGCCCCCGCCAGCGCCGCCCGGCATGTCGCCTTTTTCCAGAAGCATGTGCAGCCCCCTCACGCTCGTCAGCTGGCGCTGACCAGCCCCTTGTCGGCAAACAGCTGCGACAGCTCGCCGCTCTCATACATTTCCATCATGATGTCCGAACCGCCGACGAATTCGCCCTTCACGTACAACTGCGGGATCGTCGGCCAGTCGGAAAATGCCTTGATTCCCTGGCGAACGCCCTGATCCTGCAACACATCGACACTGCCGAATTCGACGTTCAAATGGTTCAGGATCGACACCGCCGTGCTGGAAAAGCCGCACTGCGGGAATAGCGGGCTGCCCTTCATGAACAGCAATACATCAGCACTCGCCACCATTTCGGCAATGCGGGCTTGGGCGTCGTCGGTCATCGGTCGCTCCTTCTCGGGCAGGTCAGCAATAAATTCGGCCATTTGGCCCAGGCAATTCGATCAGGCGGGCACAGCCGTGGTCAGCTTCAGCGCGTGGAGCACGCCCCCCATGCGCCCACCAAGTGCTGCATATACGGCCTGATGTTGTTTAATCCGTGGCAAACCGCGAAAACTTTCTGCGGTGACGATCGCTGCGTAATGATCGCCGTCGCCAGCCAGATCAGTAATATCGATGCGCGCATCGGGAATGGCAGCCAGGATCAGCTGTTCGATTTCGTTGGCCGGCATCGGCATGGTCAGCGCGCTTCCGACAATTGCTCGCGCGCGACAAGCAGCTGATGCGCCAGCTGCCCGCGAACAGCGGCATCATCAATCGCAACACCAGCGGCGGTCAGGTCGCCCAGAATCTTGCGAACCACGTCCTCATCGCCTGCTTCCTCGAAATCGGACTGCACGACGGCCTTGGCATAAGCCTCTGCCTCTTCCGGCGAAAACTTCATCAAATCCGCCGCCCACAGCCCAACCAGCTTGTTGCGACGGGCAGTCACACGGAACGCCATGTCCTGCTCAAGTGCGAAATGATTTTCGGCGGCGCGTTCGCGATCGTCAAAGGTCGTCATGCAGGGGTTATCCCAGTAATTGGCGTTAGGGTGATTGGCGTTATGCGGCTCCAGATAGGGAGGCAGCCCGCCTAAAGCAACGTCCCGTGGCGTGGCGAATCACGCGGCGACGCGCACCACCAGCTTGCCGATTGCACCGCGTGCCGCCATTTTGGCGATCGCCTTGCCGCCATCCTCAAACGCGAAAACATCGGTGACGAGCGGGTTGATTGCGCCTTCCTTCCACAGCCGGAACAGGCGCTCGACATGATCCTGGTTGGCTTTTGGATCACGCGCGGCAAAGGCACCCCAGAAAACGCCGCACACGTCACAGCTTTTCAGCAGCGTCAGATTCAGCGGCAATTTGGGGATGCCTGCGGGGAAGCCAACCACCAGATACCGCCCCTCCCACGCTATGGATCGCAGCGCGGGCTCGGCATAGTCACCACCGACCGGATCATAGATCACATCCGCACCATTGCGGCCCAGCACGGCCTTGAACGCCTCTGCCAACGCCTTTGACTGATCCTTGTCGAATGGCGCGCGGCCATAAATGATTGTCTCGTCAGCACCGGCCGCCTTGCACGCGGCTGCCTTTTCTTCGCTGGATACTGCTGCAACCACGCGCGCGCCAAACGCCTTGCCCAGCTCAACCGCCGCCAGCCCGACGCCGCCTGCAGCCCCCAGCACCAGCAGCGTCTGCCCCTCCGCCAGGTGACCGCGATCAAGCAGCGCATGGATCGTCGTTGCATAGGTCAGCAACAGGGCCGACCCTTCCTCAAAACTGCGCCCCTCAGGCAAGCGGTACAGCCGCGCTGCATCCACGATGATTTTTTCAACCAGCCCGCCATGCCCCACCGTCGCCACGACGCGGTCGCCCGGCTTCCAGTCGGTCACGCCCTCTCCCACGCTGTCGACAACGCCGGCAATCTCGCCACCGGGCGCGAATGGGCGGGCGGGCTTGAACTGGTATCGATCCTCGATGATCAGCACGTCGGGATAATTGATCGAGCACGCCTTTACTGCGACGACGACCTGCCCCTTGCCCGCCACCGGATCAGGCAACGTCTCAAGCGACAGGGTTTCGGGTCCGCCGGTGGCCGTGGAAAGCAGTGCGCGCATTGGTTATCTCCCGCAATTCGACCGCAGGCAGGGCGGTTGCCGCCCGGCCTGCGTCAGATCATGCGGCGTCCTTGCCAGCGACAGGCGGGTGTCGTCTAGCTGCTTATTCGGCGCCTGCTTATTCGGCGGCTGCCGGGAAGGCGGGCAGCTTGGCGATGTCGCGCGGATCATGCTGGATGATCACTATGGCCTTCACGTTGGCCGCCAGTTTCTTGAAGCGATCAAGCGAGGCCAGCGTATCGGCCCGGTTGGTGTTGAAGGTCGGCACGCCATTCGATGCGTAATTTTCTTGGAAATGGGCCAGATCGCCGGTCAGCAGGATCATCTTGCCGCTGCCCAGCTTCACCAGCAGCGCGTGGTGCCCCGGCGTGTGGCCCGGCGTATCGATCATGGTGACGCTGCCGTCGCCAAACACATCGCGGTCGCCCGCCACGGGCATTGATTTGCCCGTGCCCGAAATCCATGTCTTCAGCGCCGCCGGATTGGCCCCGAACGCT
>JBBQDD010000108.1:0-7508 GCA_038319335.1 Sphingomonadales bacterium | reverse complement strand
GGCGGCACCATTCATCAGTGCAAGCCGGTTGGGGCCGATATCGAGAAGTCGGCGTGTCGCCCGGCCCCGGCCGACGCGCCGAAGCGGTTAGCAGGACGCCGGTGTAACCGGTGCCTTGCGAAAACGATAAAGAGCGTGTTTTTCAGCAATCATCCCGGCATAGCCGCGCGCCAAGGCTGCATGCGCGGCTCGCGCACTGCGGCCATCGGCGCGCGCGGCATTAACGAGCGAAATCTGCTCACGCCGAAAAAGATAATTGAGATCCACGAACACCGCTCCTCAGGGACTTTCATTGGGCGCACACAGGTCGCTCAGTCACGGGAGAAGAAGATGGGGTACTCGAGTGATGCGGAGGCTATAGCACAGCCGGTTGGATTTGTCGCATGATTTTAGCAGGTCGGCGATAGCACGCCCAGCACACCCCCTTCAAACCACCGGGCGCGGCCCCGCCGTCAGGTTGATTGCGACCGATATCCGCCTGCCATCACCGGCATAGGGCGTGACTGAATGGGTCAGCCAGGAAGGAAACATCACGAGCTGCCCGGCTTCGGGCGTGAATGCCACCTGCCGCTCGCCGCCGCCACCAACCAGTAAAAGATCAGGGGCGTGCATCTGGGTCATCGCGCCGCGCGGATCGTACAGCATGAGCTGGCCGCCCTCGCCCGGGTCGACGCGGACATAATAGACCGCAGACCAGAATGCGCCGGGGTGAAAATGCTCCACGTGCGCGCCCGTACAGTCAATCACGTTTGCCCACGCTTCAAGCCGCCAGCCGCGTCGCTTGCCAGGGATTGCCGCCTGATCGGTCGTGTGCGCATCCGCCAGTTCAATCGCGGCGCGCGCCACCACAGCCCCCGGCTCCCCCGCCCAGCTGAAAAAATCCAGCTGGGAATGCCAGCCACCCAGGTTGCTTTGCGCAATGCCCGGATCGCTGGTGCGCCGTTCGAGTATGGCCCCGGACAAAGCCTCGTTCAGCGCTTGGGTATCATCCAGTCGTGCGACGATGATCGGCGTTGCAAAGATCGGCTCGACGGAAAAATCGGCCATGATCGTCAGCTGACCGCCATGCCGCCAGCCAGTGCAGCGACGCCGGGCAGCACCTTGCCCTCCATCCATTCCAGGAACGCGCCCCCGGCGGCAGAGACAAAGCTGAAACCGCCGGCCACGCCCGCCTGATTGAGCGCAGCGACCGTGTCGCCACCGCCTGCCACTGATACCAGCGAGCCACTTTGCGTCAGCGCCGCGGCGGTGCGGGCCAGTGCAACCGTTGCCGTGTCGAACGGCGGCGTTTCGAACGCACCGAGCGGGCCGTTCCATACCAGGGTGCGGCAGGTTTTCAGGACATCGCCCAGCGCTTCGGTGGCGGCGGGGCCAATATCGAGGATCATCTCATCGCTCGCCACTTCATGCACGTTCACGGTGCGAACGGGCGGGTTGGCGCGGAATTCCTTCGCGACCACAACGTCATAGGGCAAATGGATGGTGCAATTCGCCCGCTCCGCTGCGGTAAAAATCTGCTCCACGGTCGCAATCAGATCATGCTCACACAACGATTTGCCAACGTTCACGCCGCGCGCCGCCAGGAAGGTGTTGGCCATGCCCCCGCCAATGATCAGGTGATCGACCTTGTCGACCAGGTGCGTCAGCACATCCAGCTTTGACGATACTTTTGCCCCGCCCACCACGGCGGCAACGGGGTGTTCCGGGTTGCCCAGCGCCTTTTCCAGCGCGCTGAGTTCAGCCTCCATTGCGCGCCCCGCAAAGGCCGGCAGTGCATGTGCCAGCCCTTCGGTTGAGGCGTGCGCCCGGTGCGCCGCGGAAAAGGCATCGTTGACGTACAGGTCACCAAGCGCGGCAAAGCGCGCCACCACGGCGGGGTCGTTGGTTTTCTCGCCGCCGAAAAAGCGGGTGTTTTCAAGCACCGCGATATCCCCTGGGGTCAGCTTTGCGGCAGCGGCCACGTCGCCCTCCCAGTCAATAAAATGCACCGGGCGGCCCAGCACATCGGCATAGGCGCTGGTCACCTGGGACAGGGAGAATTCGGCACTTGGCACCTTCGGGCGTCCGAAATGCGAGAGCAGCAGGACGATCGCCCCCCGGTCTGCCAGCTCGGCAACGGTGGCTATCGTCGCGCGAAACCGGGTATCATCGGTGACCCGGCCGTCCGCCATCGGCACGTTCAGATCCTCGCGGACGAGCACGCGCTTGCCGGTAATGTCGCCCATATCGTCCAGCGTTCGAAAGCCGCTCACGCCACGCTCTCCATTGCCTGTTCACTTAGGGCCTCTTCGACCACGATCGAATCACCCACCGCAATGTCGCCGCCGCTCAACACCCGGGTGCACACGCCGCCGCGCCAATCGCCGGTGAGCGCATTCTGTAAGCCGGGCGCCAGGGCGTCCATGCGATCACAGGGGTCGCATTCCACCGTCACCACCAGGCGGACATCGCCGATGCGCAGCACGGTGCCCGGCAGCTGCGGCAAATCGATCCCGTCTACCAGAATGTTGGCGCGCCGGGCCGACCAGGGCAGATCCACACCAAGCAACCCGGTAGCAGCTTCCCAGTCACTCCGTTCGACCAGCGTCACCTGCCGGCGATTGCGGCCACCGGGCTTTAAGCGCCCCCGGGAATCACCCTCAACCCCGCCTTCGGGCGTTATCGTGGCGTGCGCAATCTCTTCCATCGGCGCGCGCGGCGCGGCGTGGCGGGCAAGCCCGGCGATGCGCCCCGCTGCCATGTTAAAGGAACGCCGCCATGGCCTTGGCGGTATCGACCATGCGGTTCGAAAAGCCCCATTCATTGTCGTACCAGCTGACGACACGAACGAGCATGCCATCGATCACCGCCGTTTCCAGGCTGTCGACCGTCGACGATGCCTGATCATGCATCAAGTCGATCGAGACAAGCGGCTCATCGGTATAGGCGAGGATGCCCTTTAGCGGGCCGCTTTCGGAGGCGGCCTTCAGGATGGCGTTGACCTCGTCCTTCGTCGTCGCGCGGCCGGGGGTGAAGGTAAGGTCGATCAGCGACACATCGGGCACCGGCACGCGGATTGCCGAGCCGTCGAGCTTGCCCTTCAGTTCGGGCAGCACTTCGCCCACGGCGCGCGCAGCACCGGTGGTGGTCGGGATGATCGACATCGCGGCGGCGCGTGCCCGGCGGGGATCGCTGTGGACCTGATCCAGGATTTTCTGATCATTGGTATAAGCGTGCACCGTCGTCATCAGCCCGCGCTCAATGCCGATCGCGTCGTTCAGCACCTTGGCAACGGGCGCGAGGCAATTGGTGGTGCAGGATGCGTTCGACACGATGACATGATCGGCAGTCAGCTTGTCATGGTTTACGCCGTACACCACGGTGATGTCAGCGCCCTTGGCCGGGGCGGAGATCAGCACGCGCTTGGCACCGGCATCCAGATGCTTCTGCCCGCCCTCGCGATCAGCGAAAAAGCCGGTGCACTCCAGCACCAGGTCAACGCCCAATTCCTTGTGGGGCAGCTTTGCGGGGTCGCGTTCGGCGGTGACGCGGATGCGCTTGCCGTCGATCACCAGATCGCTGCCGTCAGCGGCGACGGTGCCGGGGTAGCGGCCATGCACGCTGTCGCGGCTGAACAGCCAGGCATTGGCCTTCGCATCAGCAAGGTCGTTGATCGCGACCAGTTCGAGTCCCGTATCGCCCTGTTCCAGCATCGCCCGCGCCACGAGCCGCCCGATGCGCCCGAAACCGTTGATCGCTACCTTGATCGTCATGCCTGTAACTCCGTCAATTCTGCAATTTGGTGATGATTTGCGGCACGATGGCGTCCGCCGTCAGCCCGAAATGGGCGTAGAGCGCATCAATGGGTGCCGATGCGCCGAAACTGTCGATGCCAAAGCGCAAGCCGCCCTCGCCCGTGTAGCGTTCCCAGCCAAGCGTGGTTCCCGCCTCTATCGAGACGCGCAAAACGCCCTGCGGCAGCACATCGGCGCGGTATGCGGCATCCTGCGCATCGAAACGCGACCAGCACGGCATCGATACAACGTCGGCCCCAATGCCCTGTGCCTCCAGCGCGGCGGCCACAGCCAGGGCGATCTGCACTTCGGATCCGGTGGCCACCACCACCACCTGCCGCGCCGCCACCGCCGCACGCAGCCGGTATGCGCCCTTTGCGCTGAGCATGTCACCGCCTTCGCGCACCTGTTGCAGGTTCTGGCGGGTCAGCGCGATCAGGCCAGGGCCATCCTTTTTCGCCAGCGCCAGCGCCCAGCATTCGGCGGTCTCCACCGAGTCGGCGGGGCGATAGACATCAAGATTGGGGATCATCCGCAGGCTCATCACATGCTCGATCGGCTGGTGTGTCGGGCCGTCCTCACCAAGGCCGATCGAATCATGCGTCATCACGTAAATCGCACGGGTGCGTTGCAATGCCGACAGGCGAATTGCCGGGCGGGCATAATCGGAAAAGACCAGGAACGTGCCGCCGTAAGGGATCACCCCGCCGTGCAGCGCCATGCCGTTCATCGCGGCTGCCATGCCGAATTCACGGATGCCGTAATAGATATAGCGCCCGGCATAATTGTCGCGGGTCAGCGGGGCCTGCACCTTTGCCTTGGTGTTGTTCGATCCTGTCAGATCGGCCGATCCGCCAACCAGTTCGGGCATCGCCGCCGCCAGCCCTTCCAGCACCAGTTCAGATGCTTTGCGGGTGGCAACCGAGGCGGGCATCTTGTCCCAGGTGGAAAACGCCCAGCCAGCAGCATCCTCCAGCACGACGTCGCCAGTCATCCGGCGGGTGAATTCTGATGCATCGACATGGGTGGCGAGCCGCCCGGCCCATGCAGCCTGCGCTTCGGCGCCGCGCGCGCCATAGCTTGCCCAGGCGGTGCGGATGTCGTCCGGGATGTCGAACGGCGCATGCGGCCAGCCCAACGTCTCCCGCGCAGCCGCCACTTCGGCACCGCCCAGCGCAGCACCGTGCGTGGCAGAGGTGCCCTGCTTGTTGGGCGCGCCCTTGCCGATGATGGTCTGGCAGCGGATCAGCGAGGGTCGCGGATCGGCAATGGCCTCCTCGATCGCGCGAGCGACATCGTCCACGTCATGCCCGTCACACTCGGCGACGTGCCAGCCGGACGCCCGATAGCGCGCGGGAATATCCTCGCTTGACGACAGGCTGACGGCTCCGTCGATGGTGATCTTGTTATCGTCCCACAGCACATTCAGCCGTCCCAGGCCCAGATGCCCGGCCAGCCCGACCGCTTCGTGGTTGACGCCCTCCATCAGGCACCCATCGCCTGCAATCACCCAGGTGCGGTGATCGACCAGCGCATCGCCAAAGCTGGCGTTCAAATGCCGTTCGGCCAGCGCAATGCCCACCGCCATCGCCACGCCCTGCCCCAGCGGACCGGTAGTGCATTCAATGCCTGCCAGCTCGAAATTTTCTGGGTGACCCGCGCACGGGCTGCCGAGTTTGCGAAAATGGCGGATGTCGTCGATGGTCGGACGCGCATAGCCGGTCAGGTGCAGCAGCGAATAGATCAGCATCGATCCATGCCCGGCAGACAGCACGAACCGGTCGCGATCGGGCCAGCGCGGATCGGCCGGATTATACTTCAGATAGCGGGTGAACAGCACCGTGGCGACGTCTGCCATGCCCATCGGCATGCCGGGAAGGCCGGAATTCGCCGCCTCCACAGCGTCCATCGACAGCGCGCGAATGGCATTGGCGAGATCGGTCGGCGCAACGCCCATCAGATGCTTCCCGGATTGCCGGCAGCCGTGCAGCACGCAGCGCAGAACCGGCAGGTGAACAATGTGGCGCGTCTTTGCGGTGGCGGGGTCGCGCCGTCAACCTAGAGTTCGATTCGCAGCTTGCTGTCGGGGGGCACCGCGCTTACCTTGCGCTTATGGTCGACGCGCAATCACAGTCGGCAGCCGATCGTATCGATCGTGCCCTAGCCCGAATTGAGGCGGCGCTTGTTGCCCGCCCCGATGTTACGCCCAGCGCGCATGACGGCAATCTGGCCAAACGCCACGCCGCTCTGCGGCACAGCATGGGCGAGGCCGTGCGCGCGCTTGACGGGGTGCTTGCGCCCCGGGCGGACTGATGGCCGAAGTTGTCCTTTCCATCGGCGATCGCCAGCACCGCATCCCCTGCCGCGATGGCACTGAAGATCAGTTCCGGCGGATCGCCACCAAACTCGATTCGCGTTGGGCCGATGCAGAGCGGGCGTCGGGCGGGATGAATGCCGAACGATCGATGCTGTATGTAGCGCTGATGCTGGCCGACGCGCTGGACGAGGCCGAACGCGGCACTGCCCCCCCTGCGCCGACGCCTGCGACCGCGCCGGTGCTTCCCAATCTCGTCCGGATAGCTGAGCGGCTGGAGGCGATTGCGGTCGCTCTTGAGAAATCGGGCAAAAGCGCCTAGATAGGGAAGTGGTGGGTACTGCCCGGTACGAGCTTCACGAACATCCCTGAGGCGATTATTCTTCCTAGGGGGCTGTCCCTTCGCGGATCCTGGTCCGAGAACATGGTCCCCACCTGACGTTACTGGCGTCAGAGGATATTCAGGCAAACGGCCATGGTGGTCCCGCCACTCCTCCCGGCCGGGAAACGATATGGCGCAGACCGACAAGCAGAGCGTGCGCGCCCGGATGCGCCGTGAGCGACTGGCCTATAGCGCCGCTGCCCCACCCATCATCCCGCCCCGCCCATTTCTGGACCGGCTGGAATCACCCGGGATCATCGCAAGCTATGTGGCGATGCGCGGGGAGGCTGACCCAGGGTTATTGGCTATGGCCGCGCATGATGCGGGGTGGCAGATCGTCCTGCCCCATGTCACCGATCGCGCCAGCCCGATGCGGTTTCTGGCGTGGCAGCCGGGCGACCCGCTGGCCGATGGCCCGTTCGGCCTGAGCCAGCCCGCCGCCGATGCCTGCGAACTGAAGCCAACGATCGTCCTGACGCCCCTCGTCGCGTTCGATTCGGCAATGAACCGGCTGGGCCAGGGCGCTGGCCATTACGACCGCGCCTTTCGTGCCCTAGAGCCGGTATTGAGGATCGGTGTCGCCTGGTCCATCCAGCGCGTTCCGGCAGTGCCGGTCGATCCGTGGGATGTTCCCCTTCACGGTGTGATCGACGAATATGGGTGGAACGAACCGGAGCACACCGCATGACCCCAAGCTGGCGCAAACCCGCAGGTGCCCTGATCATGATCGCCTCCATCACCCTCTGGGCGGTCGCGATCGCCAGCCTGTCCGGCGTGATCTCAGGCTGGCCGTTGATCGTGCAGATGCTGTTCTATGCCTTTGCCGGGATCATCTGGATCATGCCGATGAAGCCGCTGCTGCGCTGGATGGAAACCGGCAATTTTCGGTAAACGCCTGGGCGCTGAAACAGCGCTATGGCGCGAGTGACGGGGCTCGAACCCGCGACCTCCGGCGTGACAGGCCGGCGCTCTAACCAACTGAGCTACACCCGCTTGTAAAGCGTGAGGCGCGGCAACTAGTTTAGGTGCCCGGCAGTGT
>JBBQDD010000107.1:0-7644 GCA_038319335.1 Sphingomonadales bacterium | reverse complement strand
TAGTTCAGGTCTTCGGCGGTATAGTGAAACAGCCGGTGCCCCCGCGCCTGCGCCGCCAGCATCAGCGCGAATGTCGAATCACCCGCGATGTTGATGCTGTCGAGCGGGTCCATCTGGACGGCGACGGTAAGGGTCATTGGGGTTTCCGATCCTTACCGTCACCCCAGCGCACGCTGGGGTCTCTCGGTGCAAGGCACGCCGCCCGCCCCATTGAGACCCCAGCGTGCGCTGGGGTGACGGTAGTGTTGGAGATGGGTGTAGGTGCGGCAGCGCTCAAAGTCACCCGATCCACGCATTTTCGATGTGGCGGGGGCGGGTGCCGGGGGCGATCAGGATCACATCGACGCGGATGTCCTCGCCAGCCGTGGCATACACCGGCATCAGGATTTCGGCGGCGGCGGCGACGCGGGCCAGTCGCCGTTCATCGATCGCGAAATCGAGTTCGGCGGCGGTGGCGCGGACTTTCACCTCCACAAAGGCGATCAGGGCTGATTTGCGGGCGACCAGATCGACCTCCCCCACTGGCGTGCGCACGCGGGTGGCCAGGATGCGCCAGCCCTTCAGCCGCAGATACCACGCCGCCAACCGCTCCCCGAGCCGCCCCCGCGCTTCGGCGGCTTTGCGGGCTGCAGTCACTGTTTCAATTCCAGCGCGCGCGCATAGAGCGCCTTGCGATCCAGCCCCAGCATCTTGGCCACTTCGCTGGCGGCCTGGCCCGTGGACAGGCGGGTGAGTGCTTCCGTCAGGGCGGCATCGGCATCGGCGGGGCTGGCCGCTTCGGGCGGGCCGGGCGGCGCGACGATGACGACAATCTCCCCCTTGGGAGGCGCATCGGCATAACGCGCGGCAAGCGCGGGTAGAGTGCCCGTCACTGCCTCCTCAAAATGCTTGGTGATTTCGCGCGCGACGGCGGCCTCTCGCTCACCCAGCCCGTCGGCCAGCGCCGCCAGCAGTGCGCCCAGCCTTGGCCCCGATTCGTAGATCACCAGTGTGGCGCGCACGCCGGCAATCTCCGCAATCGCTTCGGCGCGCGCATGCTGCTTTGGCGGCAGGAACCCCAGATACAGGAACCGGTCCGTCGGCAAGCCCGCCAGCGTCAGCGCCGCCACCGCCGCGCACGGGCCGGGCACGGTGACCACATTATGCCCCGCCGCGCGGGCATCGCGCACCAGCTTGTACCCCGGATCGGAAATCAGTGGCGTGCCAGCGTCGGACACCAGCGCGACTGCTTCGCTGCCCATGCGTGCAACCAAACCGGGCCGAACCTGTTCGGCATTGTGATCGTGATACGGCGTCATCGGCCGTTTCACGCCAATATGGTTGAGCAGCTTGCGCGTCACGCGACTGTCTTCAACCGCGATTACCGCAGCGTTCGCCAGAACATGGGCGGCACGCGGCGACAGATCACCGAGATTGCCGATCGGGGTGGCAACGATATAGAGACCGGGCAAGAGTTCAGCGTTCATCGGGGATCGTCATGGCAGAGGGCACACAGAAACTGCAACCGCGCAAACCGCAACGGCTGTTGGGCGTGCTGCGCAGCATCGCGCTGGCAGCGGGCGGCGCACTGGCGCTTGCCGGGTGCCAGACCGTTGTGCCACGCGGCCCCGTTCGCCCGGTCGATTGGCCGGCGGCATCAGTGCCGGTGCCGATCCAGCAACCCCGCGTCGATGCGGGCATTCCGCAGGATGTCGCGCGCCAGCGTGTCGCGCTGCTGGTGCCGCTGACGGGCAGCAATGCAGGCGTTGGCCAGTCGATTGCCAATGCGACGCAGCTTGCCGTGCTGGATACCAAGAATGATCGAATCCGCATCACCAATTATGATACCAATCTGGGTGCCGCCGCCGCCGCGCGGCGCGCAATTGCTGATGGCAACAAGCTGATTCTGGGCCCGTTGCTGGCCGATGATGTGCGCGCGGTAAGTCCGGTTGCGCGCGCCGCCGGTGTGCCGCTGGTTGCCTTTTCAAACGATACCAGCGTGGCGGGCAATGGCACCTATGTGATGGGTTCTGCGCCTGCCGAATCGATTGCCCGGGTGGTATCCTATGCCCGTAGCCGGGGCTTGAAGACCTTTGCCGGGCTGGTGCCGAACGGCCTGTATGGCGAGCGCGCATCGACTGCGTTGCTGCGTGCCGTGGAAAGCGGGGGCGGGCAGGTGGTGACGCTGCAAACCTATGATCGCGCGCCAGGATCGATCACAGCAGCAATCACGCGGATGGCGAAAAATTCGCCCTATGATGCGGTGTTGGTTGCCGATAGCGCCAGCACGGCCGCGGTCGCGGTGCCGATATTGCGCAAGAATGGTGCCGCCGCCGCGCAGGTGCTGGGTACGGGTTTGTGGAACAGCGACAGCTCGATCACCAGTGCCCCCGCGCTAAACGGGGCGTGGTTCGCCAGCGTGTCGGACAATCTGTACCGCCAATATGCCATCAAATACCGCGCCCGGTTCGGCATCGCGCCTTACCGCCTGTCGAGCCTGGGCTATGATGCGGTGCTGCTGACAGTGCGGATCATGCGCGAGTGGCGGATCGGGGCAC
Source organism: Sphingomonadales bacterium (assembly GCA_038319335.1). Classification (GTDB taxonomy): domain Bacteria; phylum Pseudomonadota; class Alphaproteobacteria; order Sphingomonadales; family Sphingomonadaceae; genus Sphingomonas. The sequence continues at coordinate 5,107 of JBBQDD010000107.1, read as the reverse complement.
CGTTCCCGATTGACCGGCTGGATGATCGCGGCGGCTTTGCGGGGATCGACGGGGCATTCCGCTTTGGCAGCGACGGCGTCGCCGAACGTTCCCTTGAAGTGCAGGAAATTCGTGGCGGGACGACAACGGCGGTGTCTCCCGCGCCGAGCGGGTTTACGCGGTAGGGGCCAATTGGCGTTACCCGATCAGCGCTGCGATCACCGCGTTCAGCACGGGCATGCCGGCATCCGTTGCGCGCATGCGGTGGCCGTCGCGTTCGATGAGCCCTTCGGCCTTCAGCAGCGCGGCGGCGCGCGCATCGACAACGCCCGCCACATCACGCCCGCCAAGCGCCGCCACCCGCGCCAGATCAACCCCCTCGCGCAGCCGCAGTCCCATCAGCATCGCCTCGGTCAGCCGCATGTCGGGGGCCAGCGGCGTTTCGCTTTCCGCACCATGGCCGTTGCGGGCCAGCGCGCCCAGCCAGTTTTCGGGCTTCTTGTGGCGCACCGTCGCCATGCCGCCGCGCCGCCCGTGCGCGCCGGGGCCGATGCCGACATAATCGGTGTAGCGCCAATAGGTCAGGTTATGGCGGCTCTCACAGCCGGGCCGCGCATGGTTGGATATTTCATAGGCGGGCAGCCCCGCCGCCGCCGTCATCGCGCGGGTCGCTTCAAACAAATCAGCGCCTGCATCCGCCTCTGGAACATGCAGCCGCCCTGCTGCTGCATCCGTGGCAAAGCGCGTGCCCGCCTCAATCGTCAGCTGATACAGCGACAGGTGCTCGGTGCCAAAGCTGATCGCGCGGGCCAGCTCGGCCTCCCATGCAGCAACGCTCTGGTCGGGCCGGGCATAGATCAGGTCAAAGCTCACCCGCGCGAAATGGGCCTGCGCAGTGTCCAGCGCGGCCAGCCCCTCCGTTACATCGTGTGCGCGGCCCAGAAAATGCAGCGCGGCATCATCCAGCGCCTGCAGCCCCAGCGACACCCGGTTCACGCCCGCCGCCGCCAGATCGGCAAAGCGTGCCGCTTCCACCGATGACGGGTTGGCCTCCAGCGTGATTTCGATGTCGTCTGCAAAACCCCATGCCCGTTCGGCGGCGGCGATGATGGCCGCGACCGTCTCTGGCGGCATCAGTGACGGCGTGCCCCCGCCGAAAAAGATCGATCCCAGCGGCGCACCCTGGGTCAGCGCAGCCTCATAGGCCAGGTCCGCCAGCAACGCCGCGCGCCACGCCGGTTGATCGACATGATCGCGGACATGGCTGTTGAAATCGCAATAGGGGCATTTGCTGACGCAGAACGGCCAGTGGACGTACAGGGCAAGCGATGGGGCGGTGGTGATCACGCGGGTCGCTGTGGCGGTGGAGGCGCGATTGCGCAACCGTCAGCACGGCGATCATGCGTTGCGGGGGCATGTTACCCGAATGCCACAACGTCTGCTGCAGTGAAAATCAGCGGATCAATTATCAGCATCAAGGGTTCTGACGGTCGGCAGTTTGCCAAAGGCTAAAGGAATTTTGTATGCGTAACACTCTCTTCACGATCATCGCGGTTGGTCTGGCGGCTGCGGCGCAGCCCGCGCTGGCGCAGGACACCAGCTCGTCATCGACTGGCAACGGTTCAACTTCTTTCCGAGGTTTTCGCCTTGAAGGAAATGTCGGTGGTGACCGGTTCCAGTCACAAGGCGTCCATAACGACAAGCTGGGCTATGGTGCCACCATTGGCTTTGATGGGGTAATCGCCAACCGGATCGTCATCGGGCCAGAGGCGAGCTTTTGGCGGGCCAATAATTGGAATGAGAATTGCTCGGCAGTGACAGGCGGCAACGTGTGTCACAAATCGTTCGAGGAAGTGGGTGTTGGCGTTCGTGCCGGCGTGCTCGTTTCGCCAAAGTTCCTCATTTTTGGCAAGGGCGGCTATGTCGTGAATGAACAGCGCAAGAGCTTTGTCACAACAGGCGGTAGTCAGGCGTATTATAACCATGACAACAGCACGGGCTATCAGCTGGGCGGCGGCGTCGAATACACCCTGTCGGACAGTGAGGCGCGGTTGCCGATCTATATCGGTGCGCAATATGTTTATTCGCAATATGCCGATCACACGTCGCGTCAGCGAATGATGGGCACTGTCGGCATTCGGTTCAAATAAACATCGACGTTCAGGGCGGCGTGCGGGCAAGAATGCTTGCCCGCCGCTGCCTTGAATTCATGAGCGCGCCGACCCGGTTTACCGCCAGCTGACGAACCACATCCAGTTCAGGAAAGCCTGATCATTGGGGAGCGGTTCTGCGGAAATGATGGGGTAGAAATAGACGAACAACGCACCCGCCAGCCCGGCAAACCACGCATCGGCGTGGCGCAGCCGGCCTTTGCCGAAATGGTCGAACGCCGCCGCCAGCGCCAGGCACAGGAAGATGCTGGGCAGATAGTAATAATAGAAAAAGCCGACCTTTTTTGGGATGATCACCCAGGGCAGATAGGCGGCAATCCATAGCCCCGCCATCACGCCCGCGGCACGGGCCTGCGCGCGCCACGCGGCGTAGGCGCACGCCGCCACCGCCACCAGCCCGCCCCACATGATCGCTGGGTTGCCCACCAGCAAAATGCCGCGCACCGCACCGTCAACGGGCTCGTACAGATACCCGATCGGCCGGATATCAAGCGGCCAGGTCCACCAACCCGATTGATAGGTGTGGGCGGGCCGCGGTTGGGTTTGCTGCGCGTACATCGTCGCCTGAAACGGCAGCAGGGTCGCCAGCGTCAGCGGATCGCGGGCGTAGAAGAAGGCCGGGGCAAAGGTGATGAAATAGGCGATCAGGCTCAACCCGCCGAACAACGCGACGGCGGTCGCCCGGCGGCGGTGCAACGCGGGGGCGTCGTCTGCCGGCACGAACATGATCGCCAGCACGGCAAAGGCGACCAAGGGCACGGCGGCCCATTTCGCCCCCACCGCCAGCCCGAACAGCACGCCGGACAGCGCCAGCCGCCGCATCACCCGCGCGGTTTTTTCCGGCGGGGCCTGCATTGCCCAGATCAGCGCTGCGATGCCGGTGAGCACGAATGCGGCCATAAACCCGTCCAGCATCGCGATCCGTGCCTGGATGAACACGGTGAAATTCAGGATCGTCAGCAGCGCGGCCATCGCGGCGGGGCGCAGGCGGCGAAACACCAGCCAGCCAATTGCGAACACCCCCATCACCACCGCCGTCGCCGCGATGGTGGAAAAGAATCGCCAGCCAAAACTGTTGTCGCCGAACAACAGTATGCCTGCGGCAATGATTTCTTTGCCCAGCAGCGGATGTTCTATGTTCAGCGGGCCATCAAGCCGCAGCAGGTAATTGGCGGCGGGAACATAATGCGTTTCGTCAAACACCGGCTTGGTGGGGCGCGCGAGGTTGATCAGGAACAGGATTTGCGCGGCCAGCCCGATAATCAGGGCCATTGGCCAGGGCCGGTAGAGGCGCGAATCGATGATCATCATCCCGCTCCTTCCATTATCCCTGCGGCTGTTCAAGGGTTGCGCCCCATTGACGGGATATGCCCGCGCCCGGCAAAGCAGCATCCATGAAACGCCGTACCGGACAAGACCGAGAGATTACCCGCCGCTGGCGCCCGGCCACACAGGCCGTGCGCGGCGGCACGGCGCGTTCGGAATGGGGCGAAACCAGCGAGGCGCTGTTCCTGACTTCCGGCTATGCCTATGATTGTGCCGCCGATGCTGCCGCGCGTTTTGCTGGCGAGCAGGACGGGATGACCTATTCCCGGCTGCAAAACCCCACCGTCCAGATGCTGGAGGAGCGCATCGCGCTGATGGAGGGCGCCGAAGCATGCCGCACCATGGCAACCGGCATGGCGGCGATGACGGCGGCCTTGCTGTGCCAGTTGCAGGCGGGGGACCATGTGGTGGCCGGGCGCGCGGCTTTCGGCTCATGCCGCTGGCTGGTCGATACGCTGCTGCCCAAGTTCGGGATTGCGACGACCACGGTCGATGTCCGCGATCCGCAGGCATTTGACGATGCACGGCGGCCGAATACCAAAGTATTCTTTTTCGAAACTCCCGCCAATCCCACGATGGATGTCGCCGATCTGGAGGCGGTGTGCGGCATCGCGCGGGCGCGCGGCATTACCTCTGTGGTCGACAATGCCTTTGCGACGGCGGCGCTGCAGCGGCCGATGGAATTCGGCGCCGATGTCGTCGCCTATTCCGCCACCAAGATGATGGACGGGCAGGGGCGCGTGCTGGCGGGCGCGGTGTGCGGCAGTGCGGATTGGGTGAACAACACGCTGCTGCCCTTCACCCGCAACACGGGGCCAACGCTCAGCGCGTTCAACGCCTGGGTGGTGCTGAAGGGGCTGGAGACGCTTGATCTGCGCATCCGCCGCCAGAGCGAGAATGCACTCAAGGTGGGCAAATTCCTGGAAAGCCGCGTGCCGCGCATCCTGCACCCCGGCCTGTCCAGCCACCCGCAACATAATCTGGCGATGCGCCAGATGGAGGCGTGCGGGCCGATTTTCGCGTTTGAGGTGGCCGGTGGTCGCCCGCAGGCGCACGGGCTGCTCGATGCGCTGGCGCTGGTCGACATATCGAACAACATTGGCGATTCACGATCGCTGATGACGCACCCGGCATCGACGACCCATTACGGCGTGGCGGAGGACAAGCGGCTTGAAATGGGCGTGACGGAAAATCTGCTGCGGCTGAATGTCGGGCTGGAAGACCCTGCCGATGTGATCGACGATCTTGATCAGGCGCTGACGGTCGTGGGCCTGTGATGGCGCTGGCGGCATGAAGGCGCTGTTCCCCCATGTCGCCGAAACGCGCGGGGTGATCGTGCGGGTATCGGTCAGCTATTTGCCCGAACAGTCTGATCCCGCCCGGGGGCGCTGGTTCTGGGCCTATCATATCCGGTTGGAAAATGCGGGCGACGTCGCGGTGCAGCTGTTGACGCGTCACTGGATCATCACTGACGGGCGCGGACACCGCCATGCCGTGGAGGGTGAAGGCGTGGTGGGTGAACAGCCACTGATCGCGCCGGGTGCCAGTTTCGACTATGTCTCGGGCTGCCCGCTGCCAACGCCTGCCGGATCGATGCAGGGCAGCTATCACATGATTGACACAGACGGGGC
>JBBQDD010000106.1:0-7655 GCA_038319335.1 Sphingomonadales bacterium | reverse complement strand
CCAGATCGTATTGATATCCAGCAGGTTGACGAAGAAATCGGTGGTCAGCATCCAGGGGCGTTTGGTGAACACGCCGTGCGCTGCCTGATCGACATTGGCGTTCAGCACCCGCAGCCCGCCAATCAGCACCGTCATTTCCGGCGCCGTCAACGTCAGCAGCTGCGCCCGGTCAACCAGCCGCTCTTCAGGCGTGATGCCATTATCTGCCTTCACATAGTTGCGGAAGCCGTCCGCGCCCGGCTCAAGCACCGCAAAGGAATGGACATCGGTTTCTTCCTGCGTCGCATCGGTGCGGCCCGGGGTGAACGGCACGGTGACGTCGTGACCAGCCGCCTTTGCCGCCTGTTCGATGGCCGCACCGCCGCCCAGCACGATCAGATCGGCGATCGACACCTGCTTGCCGCCGGCATGGGCCGCGTTGAAGTCACGCTGCACGCCCTCCAGCACGGCCAGCACGGTCGCGAGCTGGGCTGGCTGGTTCACCGCCCAGTCCTTTTGCGGGGCCAGGCGAATGCGGGCACCATTGGCACCGCCGCGCATGTCAGACCCGCGGAAGGTGGAGGCAGATGCCCAGGCGGTCGATACCAGCTGCGAGATCGACAGCCCGGCGGCCAGGATTTTCGCCTTCAGATCGGCAACATCCTGCGCATCGATCAGGGGGTGCGTGACGTCCGGCACCGGATCCTGCCAGATCAGCACTTCAGCCGGGACGAGCGGCCCCAGATAGCGCGGGCGCGGCCCCATGTCGCGGTGCGTCAGCTTGTACCAGGCACGCGCAAACGCATCCGCAAATTCCGCCGGATTCTGGTGGAACCGGCGCGAGATCGCTTCATAGGCCGGGTCCATCCGCATCGCCATATCGGCGGTCGTCATCATCGGCGCGTGGCGACGGCTGGGGTCATGCGCATCGGGCACCGTGCCCTGCGCATCGGCATTTTTCGGCGTCCATTGCTGGGCACCGGCGGGGCTGTGGGTCAATTCCCATTCATTGTTGAACAGCGTGTCGAAATAGCTGTTGTCCCAGGTGATCGGCGTCGCCGTCCACGCACCCTCGATACCGCTGGTGATCGTATCGACACCAACGCCGCTGCCCATCGTGTTAATCCAGCCCATGCCCATCGCCTCCAGCGGGGCACCTTCTGGTTCGTGGCCGACATATTGGCCCGGGTCACCCGCGCCGTGGGCCTTGCCAAAGGTGTGGCCACCCGCGACGAGCGCCACCGTTTCCTCATCATTCATCGCCATGCGCGCAAAGGTTTCGCGAATGTCGAAACCCGATGCCACCGGGTCGGGCTTGCCGTTCGGGCCTTCGGGATTGACGTAGATCAGCCCCATCTGCACCGCACCCAGCGGATTGGCGAGCTCACGCGCATCGCTATAGCGCTCATCATCCAGCCATTTGCCCTCTGGCCCCCAGAAGATATCCTCCTCCGGTTCCCACACATCGGCGCGGCCGCCCGCAAAACCGAATGTCTTGAAGCCCATTGATTCCAGCGCGACATTGCCCGCCAGCACCATCAGGTCTGCCCAGCTGAGCTTGCGGCCATATTTCTGCTTGATCGGCCACAACAGGCGGCGCGCCTTGTCGAGATTGCCATTGTCCGGCCAGCTGTTCAGCGGCGCAAAACGCTGCGTGCCGGAACCCGCACCGCCGCGACCATCGGCAATCCGATAAGTGCCGGCGCTGTGCCAGGCCATGCGAATGAAGAACGGGCCGTAATGGCCGTAATCGGCCGGCCACCAGCTTTGCGAATCCGTCATCAGCGCATGAAGATCAGTCACCACCGCTTCCAGATCGAGCGTCTTGAATTCCGCCGCATAATCAAAATCCCTGCCCATGGGATCGGACAGGGATGAATGCTGGTGCAGGATGTTGAGGCTCAGCTGATTGGGCCACCAATCGCGGTTGGCATGGCCCCGGAAATTCATCGGCTTGCCACCGCCGGCCACCGGGCATTTTGATTCAACATTCATGATCGCTTCTCCTGCGGCGTTTTATTCTTTCGCTCGCGTGATGATCTAAAGCCTGTGCGCGGCGCGTCCAATCGATTTCATGATATTGAGTTAGTGAGCGACCGATTGGAACGATGTCGCACGCGCGCCGCGCCGCGGATAGCTAGAGCCAGTCGCGTATCGCCGCATTCACCGCGTCAGGCGCCTCCCACGGCACGAAATGCCCGGCATCCACCTTCACCAGCGTCATCTGCGGCACCAGCGCCTCCAGCCCGACCAGCTGGCTGGGCTTCAGCGCGGTGTCGGCCATGCCCCAGATGACCAGCACCGGCATGGCGAGCACGGGAAAGGGCTTGTCGAGAAAGGCGGGGCGCGGCGGATCGATCTCGTCCACCGCGGGCACGATGATCGGGCTGGCGCGGTACCAGTTGTACATCGCGGTCAACGCGCCGGGTTGCGACCATTGGTCGATGTAATATGCCCGCTCCTCCGCCAGCTTGGCCTGATCGGCATGCCCCACAAATGTCTTCGCGAAATAGGCCTCGACGCCAATCTCGGCGATATGCGCTTCCAGTTCCGGGTTGCGAAACGCCCGAATATACTGGCTCGCCGCAAGCTGCTCGGGGTCGTTGTACATGCTCCCCTGAAAAACAAACGGATGCGGCGCATTGATGATAATCAGCCGTTCGACCCGATCGGGCCGGTTCAGGGCGGCCATCCACGCAATAGCGCCGCCCCAGTCGTGCCCTACCAGCGTGAAGCGATTGACCGCGAAATGATCTGCCAGCGCGATCACATCGGCGAGCAGCTTTGCCGGGGCATAATCACTGACATCAGCCGGTTTGGACGATCGCGCAAAGCCCCGCTGGTCGGGCGCGATCACAAAATGCGTCGCTGCAAGTTCGGGAATCTGGTGCCGCCATGTGCGGTGCGATTCAGGAAAGCCGTGCAGCAGGATGATCGCCGGACTGGCGGGATCGCCTGCCACGGTAACGTCCAGCTCAACCCCGGTGGACAGCGCGATGCGCTGCAATGGAAAGTCCTGGGGCATTACCGGTCCTTCGTTGCTACCCTGGCCCGTCACGGATAGCTCACCGTCAACGGCACCTCGGGGATCGGGATGAATTCCTGGTCGTCACCCGGCACTGTCGGGAACCGCCCTGCCTTCCAGTCCGCCTTGGCCTGACTGATGCGATCGCGGCTGGATGACACGAAATTCCACCACACATGCCGCGCGGTGGCAAACGCCTCACCTCCGCAAAGCATCACCCGCCCGCCGGTTGCCGACCGCAAGGTGGCGGTGATGCCAGGCTTCATCACATACAGCGTCATCGGCGCCAGCGGCATCCCGTCAAGCGTGGCGTCACCCATCGCCACATACAGCGCGCGCTCATCGGCGCTGGCGTCGATCGGGATGCTGCCGCCGGCATCAAGCACGATGTCCGCATAGATCGTCTGCGCATAGGTGGTGGTCGGTGCGGTTTCGCCCCACAGCGTGCCCATGATGATGCGCGCGCGTGCACCCAGCATGTCCACCACCGGCAGCGCCGCCTTCGCCACATGCTCAAAAGCCGGGTCACGCTCCTCATCGGCCTCGGGCAACGCGAGCCAGGTCTGGATGCCTGACAGTTCTGGCCCGGCCGCGCGCTCGCTGAGGGACGATCGTTCCGAATGGGTGATGCCGTGCCCCGCAGTCATCAGGTTCACCGCGCCGGGCTCGACGGTCGCAAAGCTGCCGATCGAATCGCGGTGGTCAATCGCGCCGGCAAACAGATAGGTGACGGTCGCCAGATTGATATGCGGGTGCGGGCGCACATCAATGCCGGTTCCAACGGCCAGATGCGCCGGGCCCATCTGGTCGAAAAAGATGAACGGCCCCACCATCGTGCGCGGCCGTGATGGCAAGGTGCGGTGCACCTTGAACCCGCCCAGATCATGGCTCGTGGGCAACAGGGTCTGCGCGATCAGATCGTCGATCATCCGGTCCGCTCCAATAGGCTGTCGAGCAGCGCAACAATATCCTCGGGAAATATCTTTTCGGGCCAGTCGGCCAGTTCGGCGCGGGTGAACCACCGCCAGCCCGCCATCACCCGGCGTTCGAGCTCGGTATGGCCATGGGTGGCAATGTCCGTGGTGGCGGTGTGAATCAGGAAGTAGCGCTCGTCAGCGAACACGGGATCGCCCTCCAGCGTGATGAACTCCACCTCGCGCCGCGCGACCTGCGGGCCAGGATCAAGCTCAAGGCCGGTTTCCTCCATCAACTCCCGCCGTGCCGCCGCTTCATAGCTTTCGCCGGGATCACACCCGCCGCCTACCGTGGCCCAGAATGGCGGCCGATCATCGGCGGCAAAGCGGAACATCAGCAGCCGGTTTTTTGGATCAAGCAGCAGCAGCCGCGCCGCCGGACGGGGCAATCGGTGCGTCACGCGTCTTCGGGCGCGCGCGCCTTGATCGCCAGCGCGTGGACAGTGCCGTCTATCAGATCACCCAGCGCCTGGTTCACCAGCCGCTGTCGTCCCACCCGCGACTGGCCGACAAAGGCCGCACTTTCGATGATGACGGTAAAGTGCGATTCGCCCGATCCGTCATCCCCCATATGCCCCGAATGCTGGGCGCTGTCGTTGATCACCTCCAGCGCGGTGGGTTCAAGCGCGCGGGCAAGGCGGCGGGCGATTTCGCTGGCAACGGGGCCGGTGGCAGAGTGGGTCATGCGCCCTATATAGACGGTTTTTGGGATTCGGGGAGCCACGTGGCGCAAGGCAGCGAAAAGGATGGGGACAAAAAGGAACGACCCAAGCCGCGCTTTCATGGCCGCGTCGAGGGAAGCGGGGCCGTGTGCATGGAACCGGGCTGCGATGCTCCGGGCGAGTTCCGCGCACCGCACCCCGAAGGCGCGTCATTCCGCGATCAGCCAGCGCCCTATCGCTGGTTTTGCCTGGAGCATGTCCGCGCGTTCAATGCGCGCTACAACTTTTTTGCCGGGATGAGCGTGGACGAAATCAACGCCGCCCAGCGCCCCTATGCGGGCTGGGAACGCGAGACCCGCGCGTTCGCGACCGGCGGTGCAGACCGTCCCCCCGCCTGGGCTGATTTCAGCGATCCGCTCGACGCCATCGGCGCGCGTTTCCGGGCGCGCGCAGCGGCAGAACGCAAGGATGGCCGCCCGCTATCCGAAACCGATCGTCGCTCGCTGCGGGTGCTGGGGCTGGCCGCCGATATTGACCGGCGCGCGCTGCGAGAACGCTATGCAGAACTTGTCCGCCGCTACCATCCGGATCGGAACGGCGGCGACCGCAGTTTTGAGCGCCAGCTGCAGGAAGTGATCGCCGCCTATCAGCAATTGAAGGGCGCACCGGCCTTTGCGTGAGCCGTAATAGCCCCTCCGCAAGGGCGATCGATTAGTAGCTCCGGCAAAATCCCGGTTTGTTGCGCCCGTTGCTGCATCCGCGATCAGTCTGCGCGCGGATGCCGCCACAGCTGTTGTGGACGCTGCACTGCGAGCTGAGCCCCGGCGTCACGCTGTCACACCGGCTGGCCAATTGGCTGGCGGCGGCAAAGCCGATTTCGCTGATGCAGCTTCCCGGTTCCCGTCGCGGTTCATGGATGGGGCGAGCGCCTTGATCGTCACGATAGCAATAGCCTTGCCGGTCACCCCGCCTATCGCACGCGCGGCCATGGTGGCGCACCCATTTCACCGCTGGTTTGCGCCTGTAATAATGCACTGGCGGCTTCACCCAGGGTTTCGCAAAATAGGCTCCGCCGTCGAGATAGCGATAATAAGCGGCGGATACGCAGGCGTAATCCTCACATGCATTGCGTTCGCTGAGGAAAGCGTTTTGCTGGGCGATCAGCACACTGACGCGCTCGGGCGAGGCTACGCGTCGCGCCGCTTCCCATTGCATTGCCAGCCGCCGGTGCAGCTGGCCCAGCGATTCATTCTCGCACACCAGCCACTGCGCGCGGCGCAGCGCGCCCGAACAGGCATAATCCAGCGTCAGCCAAGCAGCCGGCGTATCGTAAATGTCATACATGTCGCCCCGGTCCCGAGCATCGCGCCGTTCGCGCGCTGCAGCCGCGGCCTTGCGTGCGCGAATTTCCTCGTCCCGGGCGATCCGTTCTTCATAAACGCGGCGATCATAGCTGCTGCGATTCTCGGTCCGGTTATAGCGCGATCCGCCATTCCACCAGTCACACGAACCAAGGCCCACCAGCATTGCGGAAAGGCCAAACAGGAGAATCAGTCTTTTCAGCACGACATCACCCCATTCACCCAGCTGGCGTCATGACGTCACTTTCTCACGAATAGGGCGCGTATCAAAGACGAAATAATCGGCGGGCCGACAAAATGGTCTAAGATATTGATTGATTGTGGTTCAATAATGGAAAACCACCGAAGGCCCCGTGCCGGCCTACCAATTCCAGCTTAGATCAACCGCCTTGCCACCTCCTCCAACTGCTCGGCCACCGTCCCCCAGCCCTGCTCAAAGCCCATCGCCGCATGTTGCTGCATCGCCTCTACCGTCCAGTGGCGGGCGCTAGCGGTATAGCGGGTCTTGCCGCCTTCATCGGCGAAATCGAGCGTGCCTACAATGAACGGCCCGGCCGGGTGCCAGCCCGCGGTAAACGCATCGGTAAAAACCACGCGTTCCATCGGGATCACCTCAAGATACACGCCATTCTGCAGTGACTCCTCACCATTCGGCCCCCGCATGATCATTGCCGATTGCCCTCCGGGGCGAAGCTCCTGGGCGATGATTTCTACCGTCCAGGGCTTTGGGCACCACCATTCGGCGAGATGATCAGTGAAGGCGCGCCACACCACTTCGCGCGGCGCATCGATCAGGCGGGTGATGGTGAGTGTGTGCAGATCCGACATCGGAATGACTCCTTAATCGCGGTCGGGGGCGCCAAGCGGGAAATAGTGACGATACGGGCGGGCATCCTCCACGCAGCGCGCGACGGATGGGCGGGCGAGCACGCGGGCGCGGTAGCTTTTGAGGTCCGCGAAGCCATCGGCAATCGGGTGCACCCAATCGGCGTAGAACAACGCGGGAGCACCGGCGCAATCTGCCAGCGTGAAATCATCCCCCGCCGCCCATTCCCTGCCCGCCAGCCGCACATTCAGCCAGCCATAAGCGCTATCCAGTGCGGGGCCGACGATCGCCATGATGCCAGCGTCGCGCTTTTCGAGCGGTTGCAGCGCATCAAACACCGGCCGTTGCACCATGGCCATCACATGGTTGTCAAAGATGCGATCAAGCATCCGAACCTCGATTGCTGCTGCCCGATCATCGGGGATAAAGCGAACCTGGCCGGGATGATGGACATCAAGATGCTCGATGATCGTCGATGATTCCATCACCGGCGTGCCGCCATCGACCAGCAGCGGAAACTTGCCCACCGGCCAGTGGCGCAGAAAGGCTGCCTCGTTTTCCGGGTGATCATGGCCGGACACATCACGAAAGGTGAACGGGACATCGTTTTCGTACAGCGGGATAAGCGCCTTCCAAGTGTACGATGAAAACGGATGACCGAAAAGTTCAAGCACCGGCCACCGCCCGTTCAATGACCGCAATGTCGATCTTCTGCATCGACATCATCGCTTCCATCCCCCGCTTCGCTGCTGCCCGATCCGGGTTACTCATTGCCGCTGTCAGCGCACGCGGGGTGATCTGCCAGGAAAGGCCCCATTTATCCTTGCA
>JBBQDD010000105.1:0-7682 GCA_038319335.1 Sphingomonadales bacterium | reverse complement strand
CACCGATATTGGCGCTGACTTTCCTTGCCGGGCCGGCGGGGCTATTCCTGCATCTGTTGGTATCGCGAGCATTTGGGCGATCGTGGACGGACTAACGGCGGGTAGTGATACGGGGGACTGACATGCCGAACCATGCCGCTGATCCGAAACAATGGATCGGCTATGTCATCACCGCCGTCATCGTGGCGTTCGTGCTGGCGCTGCGCATGCGTCGGCTAAGCCGCCCGCGCCCGCTGAAGCTGGAGCGGCTGTGGATATTTCCCACGCTCTATCTGGTGCTGGCCAGTGTGATGCTGTTCGAATTTCCACCATCGGGCTGGCAATGGGCGCTGTGCGGCGTTGCATTGGTGGTCGGCGCGGCACTTGGATGGCAGCGCGGCCGGATGATGCATATCGAGGTGAACTCTGAAACCCATGCACTGAACCAGCGGGCGTCGGCAGGGGCGCTGCTGTTGATCATCGCGCTGGTGGCGGTGCGCGTTGGCGCACGTGGCCTGGCGGGGGAGGGCGGCATGCTTCACCTGAACACGCTGGTGCTGACCGACGTGCTGATCGTCATGGCACTTGGCCTGTTCACCGCGCAACGGGTTGAAATGTATCTGCGGGGGCGGCTGCTGCTCGATACCGCACGTCAGGCCCGCGCCTAGAACCAGCGGGGCACACGCGCCTTGTACGCCAGATAGGGTGCGCCGAATTTCGCCTCCAGATACGCCTCTTCGCGCACGATAACCTGCGCGCGGACGAGCAGGATCGCGATGGGCCACAGCAGCAGCGCGGGCATGCTGTGCAGCAATATCGCCAGCCCGGGATAGGCGGTGGCCATCCCCAGATACATGGGATTGCGGGTGCGGGCATAGATGCCGGTATCGATGATCGTATCCGTTGGCGTAGACGGCACGGGGTTTTCGCCGCGCCGCCGGAACAAGCCGATCGCAATGCCGATCAGGATAAAGCCGGGAAACAGGAAAATCATGCTCAGCCCGCCGGGCACCGGCAAGGGCGGCAACCCCAGCAGCCAATCGATCACCGGGCCGATCATCACCACCCCGATAAAGATCAACGGCGGCGGAAACCGCACCCCTGCGCCATGATCAACATCAGCCATTGCTTCCCCCCTTGCAAACCTTGCCTGCTGGTCTAGCCAAGCCGTCGTCGACACGCGAGGGATAACACATGGCTGACCCGACTCCCTGGATCGTTGCCGAGGATCAGGGCGATGTTCGCAAGCACGCGCCCGCCACGCTGCGCAACCGCGATGCGATTGCCGGGGTGCTGATGGATGCGCTGCCCCCCACCGGGCTGGTGCTGGAAATTGCGAGTGGCAGCGGCGAGCATATCGCCCATTTTGCGCGCGCGCTGCCGGGGCATGACTGGCAACCAAGCGATCCCGATCCAAGTGCGCGCGCATCGATTGCGGCCTGGTGCGCGGGGCTGGGCAATGTGCGTCCGCCGCTCGAGATCGACGCAGCGTCGCCCGATTGGCCGATCAAGATGGCTGATGCGGTGCTATGCATCAATATGGTGCATATAAGTCCGTGGGAGGCCTCCGAGGGGTTGATGGCTGGTGCGGCTCGGATTTTAAAAGTGGACTGCGCCTTGGTTCTCTACGGGCCTTTTAGACGGCAAGGCCTGCCCACGGCACCGAGCAACGAAGCGTTCGACGCATCACTGCGGGCCCGCGATCCGCGTTGGGGCCTCCGTTATGTCGAGCGGATGACCGAACTCGCCCAGGCTGCCGGGCTTGGCTTCGACCAGTTGATCGAGATGCCCGCCAACAATCTGGTGCTGGTGTATCGGCGGCTGGGGTAGACCGCACAGCATTCTCGCCGAGCCGCGCGCTATTCGATGATCGCGGTCGTTGCCTGCTCGCGGCGGAGGTGGTGTTCGCGCCAGACGATGCACAACCCGCTCGCGATGATGAGCGGAGCGCCTATCCAGGTGGCGGGTGTGGGGAGCATGTTGAACAGCAGCCAGCCATACATCGTCGCCCAGAGCAGCGACGAATAATCCATCGGCAGCACGACGGAGACAGGGCCGAAGCGGATCGCGCCCGTCATCGCCAGCTGCGCCGCGCCGCCCACGAGCCCCACGCCCATCAGCAGCGCCCATCCCGCAGCGTTATGCGGCTGCCACACGAACGCATAGAGGATGCCCAGCGGCACCAGCGACAGGGTGGAAAACCAGAATACCGTCGTCAGCGTCGCCTCCGTTTTGGCGATGGTTCGCAGCAGGATGGAGACGCTGGCGGTCATCATCGCTGCCGCCAGCCCGCTGAGCGCGCCAATCAACGGGAAATGCCCGCCGCCCGGTTGCGCGACAATCAGCACGCCCGCAAAGCCCGTAAATACAGCGGCCCAGCGATGCCACCCGGTCGGCTCCCGCAGGATCAGCGCCCCCAGGATCGTCGCAAAGATCGGCATGGTGAAACCAAGCGTGGTGGATTCAGCCAGCGGCAGCATGAGGACGGTGTTGAACGTCAGGCTCATCGCGATCACGCCCATGCCCGCGCGCAGCACATGCGCCCCGAACCGGTCCGTGCTGACCGACGCAAAGCCCGGCCCGCTCGCCAGCACCACCACCATCAGGCACGCCGCGCCGAACTGGCGGAAAAAGATGATCTCGCCGAACACCGCGCCGCTCGCTTCGCATAATTTGATCAGCGCATTCATGCCCGCAAACAGCGCGACCGAGGTGAGCCGCAGCGCCACGGCCAGCAGGATACGATCGGGGGAAGCGGCGGCCATGGCGGCTGCCTATGCGGAACTGCGACGCCGACAACAAGCCTGTCCGCCACGGCTGGGGTGACGAACCCGGAAACTGCCGCTAATCGATCGTGCCATGATCAAGCACGCACTCCCCGTCACCCGCCAGGCCGATTTTTCCGCCTGGTACCAATCCGTCATCACAGAGGCCGATCTGGCCGAGGAATCGGGGGTGCGCGGGTGCATGGTCATCCGCCCATGGGGCTATGGCATCTGGGAGCGGATCCAGCGCCTGCTGGATGATCGCATCAAGGCGACGGGCCACGAAAACTGCTATTTCCCGCTGTTCATCCCGCTGAGTTATTTCGAAAAAGAGGCGGAGCATGTCGATGGCTTTGCCAAGGAAATGGCGGTCGTTACGCACCACCGGCTGATCTCCGATGGCAAGGGCGGGCTGGTGCCTGATCCCAGCGCCAAGCTGGAAGAGCCGCTGGTCGTGCGGCCAACATCGGAAACGGTGATCGGCACGGCCTTTGCCCGCTGGGTGCAAAGCTGGCGCGACCTGCCCGTGCTCATCAACCAATGGGCGAATGTGGTGCGCTGGGAAATGCGCACGCGGATGTTTTTGCGCACCACCGAATTTCTTTGGCAGGAGGGCCATACCGCCCATGCGAACGAGGCAGAGGCGCGCGAGGAAACGCTGAAGATGCTGGAAGTGTATCGCAGCTTTGCCGAGGATTGCGTCGCGCTGCCCGTGGTGGCGGGGGAAAAGCCGGAGAATGAGCGTTTCCCCGGCGCGGTCGCCACCTATTCGATCGAGGCGATGATGCAGGATGGCAAGGCGCTGCAGGCCGGCACCAGCCATTTTCTGGGCACCAATTTCTCGCAGGCCCAGAATATCCGTTTCCAGAATGCCGAGGGCCAGCTGGAACTGGCGCAGACGACCAGCTGGGGCATGTCCACCCGGATGATCGGCGGGCTGATCATGGTCCACGGCGATGATGATGGCCTGCGCGTGCCACCCCGCGTCGCGCCGTGGCAGATCGTGATCGTGCCGATGCTGCGCGATCAGCCCGAGGATGCGGACCTGGTGGCCTATTGCAAGGCGCTGCAGGCAGAGCTGGCAGCGCAATCCGCCTTTGGCGAGCCGGTGCGCGCGCTGCTCGACCTGAAGCCTGCCAAGGCGGCGGGCAAACGCTGGGGCTGGGTGAAAAAGGGCGCGCCGATCATCATCGAAGTCGGCGGGCGCGACATGGCCGGGGGCAACGTATCCGTTATCCGCCGCACCGCTCTGTACCGCGACGATGGCAAGCTCGACAGCGCCGTCCTGGCGAAAGGCGATTTCGTGGGCGGCGCGGCGGCAATGCTGGCGGAGGTGCAAGCAGCGTTGTTTGCCGAAGCAAAGGCGCGGCTGGATGCCAATATCGCGCGGGACGTGACCGATTTTGCCGGGCTGGAGGCAGCGTTTGCCGATAGCGTGATCAATCCCGGCTTTGTCGAGATACAATGGGCCAAGCCAACCGGCGCGGCGCTGGAAAAAGTGGTCGAGCGGCTGAAGGCGCTGAAGCTGACGCTGCGCAACGTGCCGATGGACGCGGCGGCGGCGGACGGCGTTTGCGTGTTCACGGGCGAACCAGCGGTTGAGCGGGTGCTGGTGGGGCGGTCTTACTAAGGCCGTGGAACTAAAGTAAGTTTCATTTGCCCGTTATCCCGGGCTTGTGCCGGGATCGCGCTTCTTTCCCGATGGTGGCAAAGGCAGCTGGACCCCGGGTCAAGCCCGGGGTGACGGTGGCGTCATTGGCTTGAGTGATGCCGGCAACTGAGCGAAGGCATCCGCATTGGGTGATCGTGCCCACAACGTCCGGGAATGGTGGAAATCGGTCGTTCATTCCGCAATGCGAATGGCAAGTACCGTACGCCTTCGTCGCGGCATGCCCCAGTCTGGAGCACCGCGTCGTGCCTCCTGCCAAACCGTATCTAACTCGATACGACGGCC
This sequence comes from Sphingomonadales bacterium, assembly GCA_038319335.1. GTDB lineage: Bacteria > Pseudomonadota > Alphaproteobacteria > Sphingomonadales > Sphingomonadaceae > Sphingomonas. Next base: position 2,984 of record JBBQDD010000105.1, on the reverse strand, counting down.
GACGACATAGAACGCTTCTTTGCTCCCATCGGGGGGCGTCTGATATCGCGTGAACTGTTCGTTAGAGCCGCCTTCTATGGCTATCTCGAACTCAGGCCAATCACCCATACTACCCATATAAACGCGCGAAATCGTTCCTTTCAGCATCACTACAGGAAGCCGCCCATCGGCGATTTGCTTCCACCACTCATCAGAGCCGAAAAGGCCGTGCGTCGGCTCAAGCCCATATTCTTCGGTCGTCAGCGTCGCCTTTTGAACGGCGGCGATCTGTTTCTCATCGCGAGCAAGTTCATAGATGATATGCCAAGTCATTGGCCGAAATTAGCAGGCCGGCGAACGTCTGCAAATGGGCGATTGCCGCCCAGCGGTCGCTGGGGACTGCCGTCGCCATCCCCAACGTAGCGACTTGGTGGATAGCTGACATAAGGCTTATGGCCAGTGGGTAAGTCCGGAGGGCTCCGTCTCTTCCTGCTGCTCTGAGAATCTTCCCCTTGCCAGCATCAAATCGATAGCTCTCTGGGCGATTGGCGCGATCCGCTCTGGCCATCCGCTCTGCGTTATCTCCTGAACAGTCGGGTGCTTGGATATGTGAGTATCCACGATAGCATGCTGCATGACTTGGCAAACATCGCGCACAGCGTTCACTTCGTCTGCTGTCATTGCTGGATACCAGTCGGGCTCGCCTTCGTAAGGAAACCAGTCGAAGAAGGATTCGAACCATTCAGTCGGTCCAGATGCGGCAACGCCACTGTCTCCGCTGGATAGACTCCAAATAGCTTCCATGATGCGGTTCCGCACCCGTTGTTCGACGAGGCGATCCGAGGGCTTTTCTTGATCCATATCGATATTCTGCCTGCACAGAGACACGTCTGAAACTGGGCGCTAGCCGATCGTCCGCTTCATAAATCCACAGCCTAAATCGCGCTCACCCCTTCACGCTACGGGCTTGATCCAATGCCCCTCGCGAAACCATTTCGTGACGACATATTTCACGCCCTTCACCACCGGCATGCCTTCATGCAGGGTCAGATCATTGGGGCTGCCATCCAGCGTCATGTTGTTCCAGATCAACAACAGCCCGCGCTTGGGGGCGACGCGGATGCCGGCCTGGGGGAACCAGGTTGCGCCGCCTTCGGCCACGTCGTTGAGGTAAATCATCGCGGTCCAGGTGCGCTGGCCGCCATCGGCGATCACGCGTTCCCAATAGCTTTCGGTCTGGAAGAAATAATCATGGTGCGCGCGGAATTGCTGGCCGGGGGCATAGCGTTGCCCCTGCATCGTCTCACCATGCAGCGGATCGACGCCCAGCAGCCGCGCAATCCCCTCATCAATCGGGCGGACATCGGGCGACCAGCGATCCATGTCGCAGCTTTCGCTGGTGCGAAAATTTTCCTCGGGCCGATCGGAAAGCAGGGTGGATGGCCGGCGATTGCTGTCGATCAGCGCGATCAGCCGCTTGCACTGCCCCGCGTCGAGGAAGTTATCGTGGTAAAACGCCTGCACGCCCTGGATCGCGATCTGCTGAACCGCCGGGTTGGCTGCCAGCTGCGCGCCCACCTGCACGCCAAACTGCGCGCGGGTGGCCGATGAGGTTACGGGCTTTTTCCTGAACAGCTTGATCACGCCGCCAAATGTGCCGCGCGGCGGGCAAAAAGCAAGGCCCGGTGGTTGCCCACCAGGCCTTGCCCCTCGCGACGAACGACTCTGTATCTGGCGTGTTACCAAAAGATATCGTACACGGTATCAACGACATAGCCGGTGCGGATATCGACCAGCAGCGCATCGTTGTAATAACGCACCCATTCATACGGACCATAGGCCGGTGGCAGGCGGTAATATTCCGGATCGTCGATCCAGTAGCTCTGGCTGAACAGGATGCTGCTCAGCGTGAAGCCGATGCCGAACCGGCGATAGCCATAGTTCCAGCCATAGGGCGCATAATAACGCGGCAGGCGGAAGTTGTTCTGGTTATACCCGCGATAGCCCTGCCAGTTATATTGCTGGTTCTGGCGCCAGTTGCGATTCCAGTTGCCACGATTGTTGAATTCGCGGCCGCGGAAATCATTGCCACGGTTGCGGTTGCCGTAATTCTGGCCGCGATAGCCCTGGTTGTTGTTGAAGCCCTGGTTCGTGTTGAAACCCTGGTTGTAGTTGTTGTTGAAGCCGCGATTGGCGTTCTGATCGAAACGCCGGTCCTGCGGCCGGTCCTGCGGCCGGTCCTGTGGCCGGAACTGCGGCTGCTGGCCCTGCTGCTGCTGCTGATTCTGGCGGAAATCCTGCCGATCATCCCGCCGCTCGCCCCGGAAGTCGCGGCGATCGTCGCGGCGTTCGGCCTGCGCCTGTGGTGCCGTTACGACGCCATTCTGGAACGCATTGCGATCACCGCGGCGATCCTGCCGGAAATCCTGGCGATCCTGCCCGCGATCCTGGCGGAAGTCGCGCCGTTGCTGCTGCTGCTGCACCTGAGCTTGCGCCTGGGCCTGTGCCTGCACCGGCACTGGCTGTGGAGCAGGCGCTGGCTGGGCCTGCGGCTGACGTTCCTGGCGGCGTTCGAAACGCTGCTGCTGCTGTACCATGCTCGCATCCGGGCCACGTTCGGCCCGGCGCTCCTGGCGGAACGCTTCGCGGTCCTGCTGGCCTGCGCCTTCGCTCACCGCGCGCTGCCCGCGGGCACGGTCCGTATCATCTTGTGCCATGGCGGCGGTGGGAACCAGGGCGGATGCCGCCAGCAGGGTCACCAGTAACGATCTACGCATAAGTCCCTCCGAATAAGCGCCGCGCACGATAGCCGTGGAAGCGATGCCCCGTAATGGAACACTGTCGATGAGCGGTTTCTGAATTACTGTGTCAGCCGATTGAAAGGAATCTATTGGCCAGGCGAAGCTGGCCGGGCATCGAACACGGGGTCATCGGGTGTCGTTTCGCTCCGCCGCTCACCGGGATCGGCCGTGACGTCGATGGTTTCGTCGCCGCGCTGGATTCGC
>JBBQDD010000104.1:0-7712 GCA_038319335.1 Sphingomonadales bacterium | reverse complement strand
CCTCTCGCCAATGGTCGAAGGCGCAAAGGAGGCCGTCGGCTCGATGGGCGACGATACCCCGCTCGCCGTCATCTCCGACAAGCCTCGGCTGATCAGCCAGTTTTTCCGCCAGAACTTCAGCCAGGTCACTAACCCGCCGATCGACGCGTTGCGCGAGCGCCAGGTGATGACGCTGAAGACCCGGTTCGGCAATCTGGCCAATATCCTTGATCCCGCCGGGGCCGAAAGCGCGGTGCTGGTGCTCGATTCACCGGTGCTAACCTGCGCCAATTGGGATCGGCTGAAGGCGCATTTCGGCGCGCAATCGGCAGACATTGATTGCACCTTTGAAACCGGCGGCGGGCCGGAAACACTGCGCACCGCCATCCAGCGCATCCGCCAGCAGGCGGAGGAAGCAGTGCGCATGGGGCACAGCGACCTGTTTTTATCCGATGAGAATGTCGGGCCGGGCCGTGTCGCCATCGCAGGCGTGCTGGCGGCGGCCGCGGTGCACACGCATCTGGTGCGCAAGGGCCTGCGCTCCTATGCCAGCGTCAACATCCGCACCGCCGAATGCCTGGATACCCATTATTATGCCGTGCTGATCGGCGTGGGCGCGACGACGGTGAACGCCTATCTGGCCGAAGCGGCAATTGCGGATCGGCATGCGCGCGGCCTGTTCGGCGACCTGAGCCTCGCCGACTGCCTGACGCGACACCAGACCGCGATCGACGAAGGCATTTTGAAGATCATGTCGAAAATGGGGATCGCGGTAATCTCCAGCTACCGGGGCGGCTACAATTTCGAAGCGGTCGGCCTGTCGCGCAGCCTGGTGAATGATCTGTTCCCCGGCATGCCCGCCAAGATATCGGGCGAAGGCTATGCATCGCTCCACCTGAGCGCGATGCTGCGCCACGATGCCGCGTTCGACAGCCCGGTGACGACCTTGCCGATCGGCGGATTTTATCGCCAGCGGCTGGGCAGCGAAACCCATGCCTATTCCGCCCCGCTGATGCACCTGCTGCAAACCGCCGTCGCGACCGACAGCTATTCCACCTATCTGCAATTCTCGCGCGGGGTGGCTGATCTGCCGCCGGTCTATCTGCGCGATCTGCTGCAGTTCAACTTCCCTGCCGAAGCAATCGCCGTTGATCAGGTGGAGGCGATTACCGAAATCCGCAACCGGTTCGTCACCCCCGGCATGTCGCTGGGCGCGCTGAGCCCGGAAGCGCATGAAACGCTGGCGATCGCCATGAACCGGATCGGCGCCAAGGCGGTATCGGGCGAAGGCGGCGAAGACCCGTCGCGCTACACCCCCTATGACAATGGCGACAACGCCAATTCGGTGATCAAGCAGATCGCATCGGGCCGGTTCGGCGTGACGGCGGAATATCTGAACGCGTGCGACGAGATTGAAATCAAGGTGGCGCAGGGCGCAAAGCCTGGTGAGGGCGGGCAGCTGCCCGGTTTCAAGGTGACGGAATTCATCGCCAAGCTACGCCACGCCACACCCGGCGTGTCGTTGATCAGCCCGCCGCCGCATCACGACATCTATTCGATCGAGGATCTGGCCCAGCTGATCTATGACCTGAAGCAGATCAACCCGCGCGCCCGGGTGTGCGTGAAGCTGGTCAGTTCGGCAGGCATTGGCACCGTCGCGGCTGGCGTGGCAAAGGCGCATGCCGATGTGATCCTTGTCTCCGGCAATGTCGGCGGCACGGGCGCTTCCCCGCAAACCAGCATCAAATATGCCGGCACGCCGTGGGAAATGGGGCTATCCGAGGTCAATCAGGTGCTGACCCTCAACGGCCTGCGCCACCGCATCAAGCTGCGCACCGATGGCGGCCTGCGGACCGGGCGCGACATCGTGATTGCGGCGATATTGGGGGCAGAGGAATTCGGCATCGGCACACTGTCGCTGGTGGCGATGGGGTGCATCATGGTGCGCCAATGCCATTCGAACACCTGCCCGGTCGGCGTGTGCACCCAGGATGAGCGACTGCGCGAGAAATTCGGCGGCAGCCCCGAAAAGGTAATCAACCTGATGACCTTCATCGCCGAGGAAGTCCGCGATATTCTGGCCAAGCTGGGCTGTCGCAGCCTGGATGAGGTGATTGGCCGCACGGAGTTGCTCCGTCAGGTCAGCCGGGGGGCCGAACATCTCGACGATCTCGACCTGAACCCCATATTGGCCAAGGTGGACGCAGCGGACGACCAGCGCCGCTTCAGCCTGACAACATGGCGCAACGAGGTGCCCGACAGCCTGGATGCGCAGATGATCCGCGATGCAGCCGCCGTGTTTTCGCGCGGGGAAAAGATGCAGCTCACCTATTCGGTGCGCAACACCCACCGTGCGGTGGGCACCCGCCTGTCGAGTGAGATTACGCGCACTTTTGGCATGTCGAAACTGGCGGACGGGCATGTCCATGTCCGGCTGCGCGGCTCTGCCGGGCAATCTTTGGGCGCGTTCCTGTGCAAGGGCGTCACCATCGAAGTATTTGGCGACGCCAATGATTATGTCGGCAAGGGCCTGTCGGGCGGGATCATCGCGGTGCGCCCCGTGGTGAGTTCCAACCTGGCAAGCCAGGACAATACGATCATCGGCAACACCGTGCTGTACGGGGCAACATCGGGCCAGCTTTATGCAGCGGGCCAGGCCGGCGAGCGTTTTGCCGTCCGCAATTCAGGCGCGAACGTGGTCGTCGAAGGGTGCGGGGCCAATGGCTGCGAATATATGACCGGCGGCGTGGCGGTGGTGCTGGGCGAGGTTGGCGGCAATTTCGGTGCGGGGATGAGCGGGGGGATGGCGTTTGTCTATGATCCCGACGGGCATTTCCCCCACCGCGCCAATGCAGAGAGCATCACCTGGCAACGGCTGGCATCGCGCCACTGGGAATCAGTGCTGCTCGCGCTGATCCGCGCGCATCACGACGCAACCGACAGCAAATGGTCTGGCGCGCTGCTCGACGATTGGGATCGGGTGGCAGCGCATTTCTGGCAGGTGGTGCCAAAGGAGATGCTGACCCGGCTGGCATATCCGCTCAGCGATGCGCGCGAAATGGTCGCGGCTGAATAGCGGCGCTTTACGAAGCAGGTACGGGCGCTAAGAGTCACCCGCATGTGGCAACTCTATCAATTTCCGCTCTGCCCGTTTTCGCGCAAGGTTCGGCTGCTGCTCGGTGAAAAGGGCGTGGGCTATGATCTCGTCCGCGAATATCCCTGGGTGCGGCGTGACGAATTTCTGGACATGAACCCCGCCGGGCAAACCCCGGTGATGGTGGAACCGAACCGATCGATCGTGCTGATCGATTCAATGGCGATCTGTGAATATCTGGAAGAAACGGTCGACAAGGCCGCGATGATCACCGGCACCGCCACCAACCGCGCCGAAACGCGGCGGCTGGTCGCGTGGTTCGACACCCAATTCTACCGCGACATCACCGCCCCCTTGCTGCTGGAGCGGATGGAAAAGCGGATCGTCCACCGCACCGCGCCCGACGCGCGCATGCTGCGCGAGGCGATGAAGGCGGCGGTCGGCCATCTTGATTACACCGATTTCCTGCTCGATCACCGCACCTGGCTGGGCGGGGCGACGATGGGGCTGGCTGATCTGGCCGCCGCTGCGCAGATTTCCGTCGCCGATTATCTGGGCGGCATCGACTGGAAGGGGCATGAGCAAACCGCGCGCTGGTATCGCGGGCTGAAAAGCCGTCCGAGCTTCCGCCCATTGCTGTCCGAACGGATGGAAGGGATCGCCCCGCCTGCCCATTATGACGATGTGGATTTCGATTTCTGATGCATGCCGAGCATGATCCGGGGGCGCTGCCCGCCGACCCGATCAGCTTCGATGATTTTCTGAAGGTCGACATCCGCGTGGGCACGTGCCCGTGGCGAATGGCGGGCGGCTGTTCTGACGTCAGGGGACGGAGCTGATCTCTACGTTGGAGACGCCTACCCGAACCGCCAGATCGGCCAGGATTTGCGCCTCTACCGGGCAAAGTCCCCCCGCGCATTGCGCCGCTGCGACAAAGGTGATGCTGCCCGCAGGCTGCAGAAACCGCCGCCAGCCCGCCATCTCCTTGATGATTTCCGACAGCAGCGCTTCAGCGGCATCAAGATCGCCGATCAGCAGGCGTATGGACGAAAACGGGCGGGCAGCAACCCGATCGACCGACTGGCCCGTCGCGACGTTGCGGACGACCATCCGGTTGGTGAAAATCCGAACTTCAAAATGCGTAGCCATGGGGCGTAGTGCTAGCGAGGCGGGTCGTTACGCGTCAAGACTGCGCGATGCCTGCTCCATCATGTCGCGCGATATGCCGGGCACGGCCAGAATGCGTTCCAGCTCCGCCCGCATCAGCGCTGCGCGATCGGGGTTGAAGCGTTTCCAACGGCCCAGTGGCGGCACCAGCTTGGCCGCGGTTTGCGGGTTCAGCTTGTCGAGCGCGATCAGCTGATCCGCCACGAACCGGTATCCGCGCCCGTCCGCTGCATGGAAGGCCCGCTGGTTGACGCTGAACGCCCCCACCAGCGCCCGCGCGCGATTGGGATTGGCCAGCGTGAAATCGCGGTGATGCGCCAGATCGAACACAATGTCCGCTGTATCCTCCCGGCTCGACAGCGCCTGGGTGGAAAACCATTTGTCGAGCACCAGCGGGTTATCCGAATAGCGGTTGTAGAAAATGTCCAGCGCAGCCACCCGCGTGTTCGACTGGCCGTTGACCAGCGTGGTCAGCGCGCCCTGCCGGTCGGTCATGTTGTCTGCCGCTTCGAACTGGTCAAAGGCGATCTGGTGCGCATCGCCCGCGCCGCTGGCCGCGATATAGCCAAGCGCGACCGATTTCAGGCGGCGCAGGCCCTTGGCGACGGGGGAATAGACGAACCCGCCGGGCTGCTGGCCCCCGCCCTGGCTTTGCGCATAGGCCGCGCGCCATTTATCCTCCAGCGACCGGCCGATGTCGCGGCGCAGCGCATCGCGCGCCCGGAAAATCGCCTCCGGATCGACGATCGGCAGCTGATCGCCAATGAAGCTGTCAGATGGCAACAGCACCGCTTCGGCCAGAAACGCGGGGTCGAGCGCGGGATCATCCAGCGTGCGCGCAATTGCGGCGATCACCGGGGCATGATCGGCACGGCCCTGCACCACACTGGCGATGATCGTGTCGAGCATCAGCTGCTGCATCGCCTCGTACCGGGCGAAAGGATCATCATCACAGGCGGAGAGCAGCGCCAGATCACTGGCCGAACGGTTGGTTTCCACCACCACAGGTGCCGAGAATTGCCGGTTGATCGACAGCAACGGCGCTTCGGTGACGCCTTCAAACACGATTTCGGCCGCAGGATCAGTGAACAGCACGATCCGTTCGTCACCCAGCGGGCGGCCCGTGGCGGCGCCGAACAGCTTGATCCGCAGCGGCAACACCATCGCCGGTTTTTCGGCCTGGCCCGGGGTTGGCGGCACGCGCTGGCCAAGCGTCAGCACCGCGCGCCCGGCAGCGGCATCATGGTGCAGCGCGGCGGTTACGCGCGGGGTGCCGGTCTGGCTATACCAGTGGCGAAACTGGGTAAGATCAATCCCGCCGCCAGCCTCCATGCAGCTGATAAAGTCCTCGCAAGTGGCGGCCGTGCCGTCATAGCGATCGAAATACAGATCGGTGCCGGCGCGAAACGCCTTTGGCCCCAGCATCGTCGCCATCATGCGGATGACTTCGGCACCCTTGTTATAGATGGTGGCGGTGTAGAAATTCGAGATTTCGATATAGCTTTCCGGGCGCACCGGATGCGCCAGCGGCCCAGCATCTTCAGGGAATTGCGCCGCGCGAAGCCCGCGCACATCCTCGATCCGCTTTACCGCTGCAGATCCCTGGTCCGCCGAAAAACTCTGGTCGCGGTAGACGGTGAAGCCTTCCTTCAGGCTCAGCTGAAACCAGTCCCGGCACGTCACGCGGTTGCCCGACCAGTTGTGGAAATATTCATGCGCCACCACCGCCGACACACCGTCGAAATCATAATCGGTCGCGGTATCGGGATCGGCCAGCACATAGCGCGAGTTGAAGATGTTGAGGCCCTTATTCTCCATCGCGCCGAAGTTGAAATCATCGACCGCGACGATGTTGAACACGTCGAGATCATATTCGCGGCCGTAAACGTCCTCGTCCCATTTCATCGACGTCTGCAGCGCGGCCAGTGCATGATCGGTCTTGTCGAGATCACGCGCGCGCACCCAGATGCCGAGCGCCACGCTTCTGCCGCCCATCGTGGTGAAAGTGGCGCGGTTGGCGACCAGGTCGCCCGCCACCATCGCGAACAGATAACAGGGCTTTGGATAGGGATCATGCCATGCCGCCCAGTGCCGCCCATCCGGCAGGTCGCCCGCGTCCACCGGGTCGCCGTTGGACAGCAACACCGGGTAGCGCGCCTTGTCTGCCGTCATCCGCACTGAATAGCGGCTCAGCACATCGGGCCGATCAGGGAAATAGGTGATCCGGCGAAACCCCTCCGCCTCGCACTGGGTGCACAGCAGCCCGCTGCTGGCATAAAGGCCCATCAGCTGCGTGTTGCGTTCAGGCGCGATCTCAACCTCGGTTTCGATGACATGGGCGTCGCCGCTAAGCGGGATGACGAGCGCGCCTTCATCCAGCGTCCAGTCATCAGTCACCACACCGTCCACCTTCACGGTGATCGGCACCTGGCCTGCCCCGTCGAGCCGCAGCGGCCCGGCATCGGCGGCATTGCGCGTTACATCCAGCCGCGCGTGCACCCGGGTCGACGCGGCATCCAGCGCAAAGTCGAGCGCAATTTCAGGCACCAGCCATTCGGGCGCGCGGTACGCGTCGCGGCGAGTGACCTGGGGATGGGCGAGCGCGGTATTTACATCAAGCATGAAGGCCAGATAGGGTTGGGCTTCCCGGTGTGCCACCTAAATCGTACACCGGCATTGGCCAGGGGCCTGATTATCCTACGGCAACAGCCACGATCAGGAAAGCGCGCGATTTCATGAGCCGGATGCTGATTTTCGGACTGGGATACAGCGCGGGCCGGATTGCCGATCGGCTGCGCATGGCGGGCTGGCACGTCGCCGGCACCAGCCGTTCGGGGCGATCTGGCACGATCGCCTTCACTGATGATGCCGCAATCGATGCGGCGATCGGGATGGCCACGCATGTGCTGGTATCAATCCCGCCCGAACCGACCGGCGATCCGGTGCTGGCGCGCTACCGCGATCGGCTGGACGGGCGCTGGATTGGCTATCTATCGTCAACCGGCGTGTACGGCGATGCCCAGGGCGCCTGGGTGGATGAGGCGAGCCCGACCGGCACCGGCAGGCGGAGCGCGCGGGCAGAGGCGGACGCCGCATGGCTGGCGCGCGGCGCGCATGTGTTCCGCCTGCCCGGAATCTATGGCCCCGGCCGCTCGGCAATCGACCGGGTGATCGAGGGGCGCGCCCACCGCATCGACCTGCCCGGCCAGGTGTTCAGCCGGGTGCATGTCGATGATATCGCCAGCGGCGTGATGGCCGGGCTTAGCGGGCCGCCGGGCGCGTATAATTTGGCCGATGACTGGCCGTGCAGCCAGAATGACGTGATCGATTTCGCCTGTGCTGTCGCCGGGGTGCCGCGCCTGCCGCTGGTGACGATGGATCAGGCGGCATTGTCGCCCATGGCCCGCGGCTTTTATGCAGAGAACCGGCGGGTGGCGAACGGCAAGGCAAAGCGCGTGCTAGGCTGGCAGCC
>JBBQDD010000103.1:0-7723 GCA_038319335.1 Sphingomonadales bacterium | reverse complement strand
ATGACCACCTCCTCCTCCACCAACTTCGTCAACATCGGCGAGCGCACCAACGTCACCGGCTCCGCCGCGTTCAAAAAGCTGATCATGGCGGATAACTATGCCGCCGCCGTCGAAGTCGCGCGCCAGCAGGTGGAGAATGGCGCGCAGGTGCTTGATGTGAACATGGACGAGGGGCTGCTCGACGCGCATCACGCGATGACGACGTTCCTGAAGCTGATCGCCGCCGAACCCGATATCGCGCGCATCCCCTTCATGATCGACAGCTCGAAATGGAGCGTGATCGAAGCGGGGCTGAAATGCGTTTCCGGCAAGCCAATCGTCAATTCGATCAGCATGAAGGAAGGCGAAGCGCAGTTTTTGGAACAGGCGCGCAAGGTGATGGCGTACGGTGCCGCCGTCGTCGTGATGGCGTTTGACGAGGTTGGTCAGGCCGACACCAAGGAACGTAAGGTCGAGATTTGCGAGCGCGCCTATAAACTGCTGACGGGGATCGGCTTTCCTCCCGAAGACATCATCTTCGATCCGAATATTTTCGCGGTCGCCACCGGCATTGACGAGCATCGCCGCTATGCGATCGACTTTATTGAGGCCTGTACGGAGATCAAGGCGCGCTGCCCGCATGTGCACATCTCGGGCGGCCTCTCCAACCTGTCGTTCAGCTTTCGCGGTAACGAGCCGGTGCGCCGGGCGATGCATAGCGTGTTCCTGTACCACGCCATCCCCGCAGGGCTTGACATGGCGATCGTCAATGCGGGCCAGCTCGACATTTACGACGACATCAACCCCGCGCTGCGCGAGGCATGCGAGGATGTCATCTGGGATCGCCGCGACGATGCGACCGATAACCTGATCACGCTTGCCGAAAGCTTTCGCGGCACCGATGCCGTCGCCGAAAAGGCGGCGGAGGAATGGCGCGGCTGGCATGTGAACAAGCGACTGGAACACGCCCTCGTCAAGGGCATCGACCTGTATGTCGTCGACGATACCGAGGAGGCTCGCCAGGGCTTTGCCCGCCCCATCGAAGTGATCGAGGGGCCGTTGATGGACGGCATGAACGTGGTCGGCGATCTGTTCGGATCGGGGAAAATGTTCCTGCCGCAGGTCGTGAAATCAGCCCGCGTGATGAAAAAGGCAGTCGCGCACCTGCTGCCGTTCATCGAAGCCGCCAAGGAGCCCGGCGCGCGCGGCAAGGGCAAGATCATCATGGCGACCGTGAAGGGCGATGTGCATGATATCGGCAAGAACATCGTCGGCGTCGTGCTGCAGTGCAACGGGTTCGACGTGGTCGATATGGGGGTGATGGTCCCCTGGTCCGACATTTTGAAAGCCGCGAACGAGAATGATGCCGACATGATCGGGCTGAGCGGGCTCATCACGCCCTCGCTCGACGAGATGGTGACGGTGGCAGAGGAAATGCAGCGCGCGGGCATGACCATGCCGTTGCTGATCGGCGGGGCGACCACATCAAAGGTCCACACCGCGCTGCGGATTGCGCCCGCCTATCACGGCCCCGTGGTGCATGTGCTGGATGCCAGCCGCGCCGTGGGCGTTGCCTCAACCCTGGTGAGCGACACGATCCGCGACGAATTCGTTCAGAAAACGTCGGATGAATATGAGGCGGTGCGGGTTGCGCGCGCCAACAAGGGCAAGAATGCGCTCGCCCCGCTGGAGGATGCCCGCAACAACGCGTTTGAGGCGGATATGGCGCTGAAGCCGCCGCACCCCAAAAAGCCCGGCGTGCATGTGTTTCGCGAATGGGACTTGCATCAGCTGCGCGACCTGATCGACTGGACGCCGTTTTTCCAGGCATGGGAACTTGCCGGCAATTACCCCGCGATCCTGACCGACGAAGTCGTGGGCGAAAGCGCGACGAGCCTGTTCGCCGATGCCAATGCGATGCTCGACAAGATCATTGCGGAGAAATGGCTGTACGCGCGCGGCGTGGCCGGGCTGTGGCCGTGCCGCCGCGAGGGCGATGACGTGATCATTCATCTCGACAATGAAGATCATGTCCGCCTGCCGTTCCTGCGCCAGCAGATCGTGAAGCGGGAGGGCCGCCCGAATATGTGCCTGGCCGATTTCGTCAGCCATGATGGCGACTGGATTGGTGGTTTCGCGGTGAGTATCCACGGCATCGAGCCGCACCTGGCGCGTTTCAAGGCAGCGATTGATGACTATTCAGACATTTTGCTGAAGGCGCTGGCCGACCGGCTCGCAGAAGCCTTTGCAGAAGCGCTGCACCAGCATGTCCGCATGGAGCTGTGGGGTTATGCGCCCGATGAGCAATTGACCAACGATGCGCTGATCCGCGAGCAATATCGCGGCATCCGCCCCGCGCCGGGCTATCCCGCCTGTCCCGATCACAGCCTGAAGCCGACATTGTTCAAGCTGCTTGACGCGCACCACGCGACGGGCATTTCGCTGACGGAGAGCTTCGCGATGCTGCCGACAGCGGCGGTATCCGGCTTTTACTTCGGGCACCCGCAGGCCGAATATTTCGGCGTCGCGCGGATCGGCCCGGATCAGGTGGCCGATTACGCCGCACGGCGCGGGATTGATCTGGCAACCGCGGAACGCTGGCTCAGGCCGAATCTGGACTGATCGGATTGGTGTTAACAGGCAGGCACGAAACTCGCCCGGTCGACGCCGCTGAACCTGACGACATCGCCGGGGCCGATGTTGGTTTCCCAGCCGACCACGTTGTTGATCCCGGCGGTGACGTCGCCATCAACGGATAGCAGCGGCAGGGGCGAAACGGCGGGATCCATGTACAGCCGTACCGATTTTCCGGCGGGCTCGTTGATTGCGTACAGATCTTCTTCGGCAAAGACGCAGCTTTCCGGCGCATTTGCCGGAAACACGATCCGGCGCGGCTTGCTGGTGGTCAGCGCGCCGCGACCGCCGGTATATTTGGCCTCGATGGCCTGGGAATATTCCAGAAAATACCGTTCGCTGTGATAGGTGGGCTCGGCCGCGATCTTCGCTACATCCGGCCGCACGCGCATGTGCACCTTCATGACCGTCGGCTCGACCAGTTCCGTTCGGAACTGGAACTGGAAATGGCCGCGCATCGGAATCCACCGGCTCCACCCGTCGGCGGGCTTGTCTTGCGCGACGGCTGGCATCGCCAATCCAGCGGCAATCGCACATATTGCCGCTGAAAAGCGGCGGCCAAGGTGGAACGGACTGCGCGACATAGCTGATCTCCCCAAAATCTCCAGCCCACACTGCCATGAACGGTCGTTGATTCGCCAGCCGCGAAAACTGCCCTGTTGGTCGCCGACCTGATGCCGTTAACCCTCAATTAGCCTTCACGTGCTGGGCAAAGCGGGGCATCCAAGCGCTCCCATTGTGGAGAGCTGCCATGCGTTTTGCCTTGCCTGTCATCGCCCTGGCGCTCGCCGTGCCCGCTGCCGCACAACAGGCGGGCGCGCCCTTTACCGTGCAGGAAACCGGGCAGGGTTTTGCCAAGCTTGACGATGCGCTGATGTCCATTCGCGGACAGGACGCGACGATCCTGATTGCGCCGGGCACCTACCGCCAATGCGCGATCCAGCAGGCGGGGCGGATCACGTTCAAGGCGGTGCAGCCGGGCAGCGTGGTGTTTGACGGGGTGGCGTGCGAGGGCAAGGCGGCGCTGGTGCTGCGTGGCGAGGGATCGGTGGTCGACGGCATCGTGTTTCGCAACATCCGCGTGCCCGATGGCAATGGCGCCGGCATCCGCATCGAACTCGGCGACCTCACCGTGCGCAACGCGATGTTCCTTGACAGTCAGGAGGGCATATTGGGCGCGCAGGACGCACCCCGCCCGATCACCATCGACCGGTCGAGCTTTGCCGGGCTGGGCCAGTGCGATGAGACCCCGGACTGCGCGCATAGCGTGTATCTGGCGACCACCGGGCTGGTGACGATCACCCGGTCCCGCTTTGAGCGCGGGCGCGGTGGCCATTACGTGAAGCTGCGCGCGCCGCGCGTGTCGATTACCGACAACAGCTTTGATGACAGCCGGGGCACCAAGACCAATTACATGATCGACCTGCCAGAGGGCAGCACCGGGCTGATCGCGGGCAACACGTTCGTGCAAGGGGCGCAGAAGGAAAACTGGACGGGCTTCATTGTCGTCGCCGCGGAGGCACGCAAATATCGCTCCGCCGGCCTGCGCGTGGAAGGCAACACCGCCAGCCTCGCCCCAGGCCAGACCAAAAGCCCCGCCTTCTTGGCCGATATCAGCCACGAACAACTGGCGCTGGGGGCAAATACGCTGGGCGCTGGCGTGCGGGCGTTTGAGCGACGGTAGAAGGATGTTCTGACATCATCATTGCCCGTCATTGCGAGCGCAGCGAAGCAATCCAGTGTGCCGCACGGGGATGTGCTGGATTGCTTCGCTGCGCTCGCAATGACGATGCTTTGATTTGATTGACTGACCGGCGGGGTTACCGGCAGCTATCCCCCGCGCCAGCGTCCAAATCCAAACACCTGCCATCGACATCCGGCGTGCCCAGTTTCAGGCCGATCGTCGCCGCCAGCGTGGGGGCGATGTCCACCGTCTCCACCGCGAGCGGTTGTTCGAATCCTGCCATGCCCTTGCGCCAGAACAACATCGGCACGCGGCGATCATAATCCCAGAACGAGCCGTGGGTTGCGACATAGCCGCCCAACGGGTTGGGAATCGGCGTGATGCGGGGCTTCAGCGCGATGATGATGTCGCCTGACCTTGCGGGGTGAAAGCTGGCCTTGGCGCGCTGCACCAGCGTCCAGGTTTCGGCAGGGCCCGTCGCCGCAGCGGCGGTGATGATCTCTGCCCGGGAAAATGCAGCCGCGACTTGCGGGTGCGCGCGGTACAGCGCTAGCGCCTCGGCCTGCACGGCGTCGAACGTCTTTTTGGGTAGCTTGGGGTCAATCCAGATATCGCCGACCGGATCGCCAAAGAGCAGCTGCCCCGTCAGCCCCAGCTTGGCCGCAACCGCATCGCCAATCGCCTTGCCGTTCAGGGCAGGATCAATCCGCGCGGCACCGGGCACGGCGTGTTCGTCGTTCCGTTCGGGCAGGTCATGCCCGCCATGATCGGCGGTCAGCACCACTTCGTAATCGATCTTCATCGAATCGAGCACGGCGAAGAATGTGCCCATCGTCTGGTCGAGCTGGGTGAGTTGCAGGCACATTTCGCTGCCTTCGGTGCCATAAGTGTGGCCCACATAGTCGGTGGCAGAAGCACCGATCGCGATGATATCAGTCGTCGCACCACCGCCCAGCTTCATGTCGCGGATCAGCCCGGCGGCCATCGCGAACAATGCCTCATCAGATTCGGGGGAGGCGCGAAAGGCACGGGTGTCCCCCGCCTTGCGATCGAAGCGGCCCGTGCCGACCGTCTTGCCACCGCCGATGCTGACGGCACGATTGCGGGTTTCGCAGAAGGCGGGCAGATCGAGCGGGGCCTGCGCTTCGGCCACCCGCGCGGTGATGGCGTCGTTCGTCTGCTGCACCACCGCCGGGGTCGCGCGCCCGGCATAGCTGGCGAATTTCTTGCCGTCCCACCACCATAGCTCATCGACCTGGTGGCCGCCCATCATCACCGCAGCCCGGTCCTTGCCCGCAACCGATACGACGCGCGTGGCCGGGTTTGCCATCTTCATCCGCTCGCCCAGCGTGGGCACCAGCAGGTGCTTGTCGGATACGGTGTAGGATGCAGAGGTGCTGCCGGGAACGCTTTCATCCTCTGCGCAATAAACGGTCTTGTCGGTGCGGGCGGTTTTCAGATCCACCCAGCTATTGGCGATAATGCCGGTACGGGCCGGGTGCATGCCGGTCAGGATCGTGGAATGGCCGGGGCAGGTTTCCGTGGCGGCATGGCTTTGATAGCCCGATGGGAACACCGCGCCCTGCAGCAGCCGGGCGAAGCCGCCGGTAAAGTGGCTGCGATATTCGGCGAACAGATCAGCGGAAAACTGATCGACCGAAATGGCGACGATCAATTTTGGCGGAGTTTGCGGGCTGGCGGGTGCGGCAGGCGCGCTGCTGGGTGCGGGTTTATCCTGCGCAGCTGCATTGGCCGTAACCAAAGCGAGCGCGCTGGCGAATAGCATGGCAACTCTTTTCATCACGTCTCTCCCGATCGGGTGCATTGCACCCGGCTTTTCGGCTATGCGCCGTGACCGGGCCTGAAAACAAGGATTGTCGCATGCGCGCGTTGGGTTTCTTTATCGTGACATTGCTGGCCTGGCTCGCCACGGCCAGCGCGGCGATGGCACCGGCGCCCGATCCCTATGCCAAGGGCCCCCATCTTGCGACGACACTGATCGCCGAAAGCATGGCCCCCGCAGCGGGCGGCACGGTGACGCTGGCGGTGGACGTGAAGCCGCAGCCAGGCTGGCACGGCTATTGGCAGAACCCGGGCGATGCGGGCTTTCCCGCCAAGTTTGATTGGACGCTGCCTGCGGGCGTGCGGGCTGGCACGCCGCTTTACCCGGTGCCGACGACGCTGATCATCGCTGAGCTGATGAATTATGTGTTCGAACAACATTATACCTTGCTGATCACACTGCAAATCCCAGCAGGGCTTGCCCCCGGCACCGCGCTGCCAATCAAGGTGCGAACCAATTACCTGGTGTGCACCGAAGAGATTTGCGTGCCGGAGGCGGCTGATCTGTCGGTGGATCTCGTTGTCGGAGACGGCACGATCACCCCTGCGGCGCGCGCGCAGTTTGACGGGTTTCGCCAGGCGCTGCCCAAATCGATCGGCATGGACGCGCAGTACCAGATCAGCGGCAAGACGGTGCGGATCGGGGTGCCTTATCCCGCCGCGACGCCGCTCGACATGGCATATTTTTTCCCGGTTACCGCCGGGGTGATCGATTATGCCTCCCCGCAAAAAGTGGTGCGGGATGGCGATCGGCTGGTCATTGAAACGGGCATTACCAAGGTGAGCGGCGACGCGATCAACGGCGTACTCCGGATCGGCAACGCACGCGGGCTGATGGTGAGCGCCACGGCGGGCGTTGTGGCGCCTGTTGCGGGCGGCGCACCTGCCAGCGGCGCGATCACCACCGATGTGCTGATCGCAACGTTGGTGGCGTTGGGCGGCGCGATGCTCGGTGGATTGATTTTGAACATCATGCCCTGCGTTTTCCCGATCCTGAGCCTGAAGGCGCTGAGTCTCGCCAAGGGAGCGATCGATGAACGCGGCGCGCGGCGAGAGGCGCTGGCCTATACGGCGGGCGTTCTCGCGGTGATCATGGGGCTGGGTGCCACGATATTGGCGCTGCGGGCGGGCGGCACGGCGGTGGGCTGGGCGTTCCAGCTGCAAAACCCGGCGACGATCGTGGTGCTGTTGCTGCTGGTGGTTGCGCTGACGCTGAATCTGGCGGGGCTGTTCGAAATTCCGACGCCCAGCTTTGTGAATGAATCGGGCGGGGCGAGCGGGGCTTTTGCCACCGGCGCGCTCGCCGCGATTATCGCCACACCCTGCACGGGTCCGTTCATGGGCGCCGCACTGGGTGCCGCGCTGGTGCTGCCGGTGCCCGCTGCGATGGCAGTGTTTGCCGGGCTGGGCATCGGCCTGGCGCTGCCCTTCCTGGCGATTGGCTATATCCCGGCGCTGCGCAAGGCATTGCCGAAACCTGGCGCGTGGATGGAGACGTTCCGGCAGATTCTGGCGATCCCGATGGGGTTGACCGCGATCTGGCTCGCCTGGGTGCTGGGCGGCGAAGCAGGTAATGACGGAATT
>JBBQDD010000102.1:0-7744 GCA_038319335.1 Sphingomonadales bacterium | reverse complement strand
CGGGGTGCAGCGCCCGCGCAACCGTGGCCACGCCCGAAATCAGCCCGCCACCGCCGATCGCGACAACCAGCGTATCACGATCGGATCGTGCGCCAAGCATCTCCAGCCCCACCGTCCCCTGCCCGGCGATGACAAGATCATCATCGAACGGGTGGACCAATGTCAGCCCGCGTTCCTCAACCAGCCTGGGGATCACGGCGGAGGCTTCGGCAAAATTCGCGCCGATCAGCAGCACCTCGGCACCCAGTTTGGCGGTGCGTTGCGCCTTTACCGACGGGGTGGATACCGGCATCACGATCGTGGCCGGAATACCGAGCTGCCCGGCATGATAGGCGACACCCTGGGCATGGTTGCCCGCCGATACGGTGATAACGCCCTTGGCGCGCTGCGCCGGCGACAGCGACAGCAATTTGTTCAGCGCACCGCGTTGCTTGAAGCTGCCGGTGAATTGCAGGTTTTCAAATTTCAGCCAAATATCGGCCCCGGTCAGCTCCGACAGGGTCTGCGAATGCAGGAACGGCGTATTGTCGACCTTGCCGTGGATCGCCCGCGCGGCGGCGCGCACGTCATCAATCGAAATCAACGGCGCATCCGATGCGGGATCAGTGTTCATCCGGCAGCCACCGCCGTTGGCCCGCGCGCCGTTCGGCCGACCGTTTCCGGCAGGCGAAACCAGATCGCTGCCGCCGCCAGGAAGCTTACCGAGGCGAGGCACATCACCGGCGCCAGCCCGAATGCTTCGGCTAGCGGCGCGGTGATCAGCGGTGCTGTCATGCTGATCACGCGCCCCCAGTTGAAGATCGACGCCGCGGTCGACCGCAGATGCGGTGGATACAACTCTGACAGCCAAGGCCCCCAGATCGCACTGCATGACAGCATCACGCCGTAGACAAACCCCGTCACCTCCAGCAGCCCGATCGGCATCGGCACGAACAGATACACCGGAATTACCGCCGCCGCCGCCACAAAGCCGCTTGCCGCCGCGCGTCGTCCCAGCCGGTCGCTGATCCAGCCCCAGGCCAGCCCGCCAATCGCCGCGCCGATGAACTGCCATCCAAGCACATCGCCAATCACCGTGTCGGCAATGCCGCGTTCGGTTTTTAGATAGGTGGTGGCCCAGCCGGTAAACGCCTGATAGGCAAAGAAGTTGAGGCCGGTCATCGTCGCCAGCAGGATCGTCTGGCGGATAACGGCGGGGCGGAACAGCTCGGCGATCGGCAGCTTTGCCTTTGCGGTCGTCTGGCCATCGGCAATGCCGTCCATCGGGATCAGCCGACGATCATCGGGGATGATGACAAAGGCGAACAGCGCAATCGCAATCGGCACCGCGCCTGCCCAGAGCAGGATTTTCCAGTCATATCCCGCGCGGAACGCCGCCGCCGACAAAAAGCCCAGCGCAGCCACCGCCAGATTATACGTGCCCAGCACAAAGCCGGCGATCAGCCCCCGCACATCGCGCGCGAACAGCCCGGAGTAGATGCCAACCGCAATCGGAAACATCGATCCCATGAAAAAGCCAAGCGCGATCCGCTGGAATATCAGCCCGGTATAATTGGTGACGAGCAACGCCGAGAGCAGGAAGCTGCCATAGCCAAACATCGAAATGACAAGCGCGTTGCGGCGACCAATCTTGTCAGCCACCTGCCCCATGATCACCGCCCCGGCAATCGCGCCAATCGATTGCAGCGAATAGAGCGAACCCGACTGCGTCAGCGACAGGTTAAGGCTGTCCTTGATATAGGGCCGCAGGATATCGACGGTATTCCACGACCAGGCGTAGAAGAAATAGGCGAGGAGCAGAAATCCAAGCGCCGCGAACCGCCGTGACCGGGACAGGTCGCGGGCGTCTATCATGCCGGTCAACGGCTGGCCCCGCCGTGAAGTGCTTGCATCCGCGCGAACACATCGACCCCGATCTGGCCGAGCAGATCAACCATGTCGATGAACACCCAGTTTTCCACCAGCGCCGCCCCGTCGCGCCGCCAGAAATCCATCACCTTCATGGTGATCCGTTTGCCGGTGCCCGGCAGGCCGAGCCAGCCATCGCCCGAATGTGTGGCGTTGATGCTGGGCCAACCGGTCGACGCGACATAGCTGCCATCGCCGACGCGGCATTTGTGGTTGCCACCAATCCGGTCAGGAAACGCCGTCAGGAAGGGGCGCTGGTGCGCACGCTCATAATCGGCATGGCCACGCGCGCTGCCGATACCGCCCGGGCCGTACCAGTGGAATTGCGGCGACCAGAACCGCACCATCCCCATGCTGGCGAGCGATTGCCGGTCATAGGTCATCAGGCCCGCGATCATCGCCTCGACCAGCGCCAGGCTGGCCTGCGATTCGTCCGGATCAGCCATGCTGAGCGTCACGCCGTCCTGCGTATGCGGGGCGGGCCACCAATCCTGCCCCAGTTGCGGCGCGAGCGGCCATTGGCCCGCATCGATCATCAGCCGGGCGATATCGAGGATGACATAGCTTTCGACCACCCGGTCGCCCTCCACCCGGTCAAACCAGCCATAGCGCAGCCAGATCGGGCGCCCGGTTGGCTGAATGGACCATAATGGCGCGACCATATGCCCAACGAAAAATCCGGTTGATGCAAACCACTGGCCGCCCTTGAATTCGCCTGACAGCAATATGTCCGTTCGCCGTTCCAGGTCGGGCATTGCGGTAAGCAGCGGCTGCCAGAACTGCGCCGCCACCGCATCGGCGCCGCGCAGGCTGCCAACAGGTGCCGATGCGTTGAAATCAATCGCGTCATGCAACAGCGTGTCGCGCAACTGGCGGTGCCCGGTGGCGAGATCGCGATTGGCGTTGATTGTTGCCCAGTACTGCGCCTTTTCAAACATCCGCTCACTCCCTCGGACAACATTGACTTCGAATGCAATCGCCGTAAACCTCTAATTTGAACGCCGAGAAGGGATCGCTCGAAATGTCGGCCACCGCCGTGACAATGTCCGCCGCCAATGGCACGCCAGGGCGATTGACCGACGCGCAGATGGCGGCCCGGATCGTCCGCTATGCTGATCTGATCCCCTGCTACAACGCGTTTATCGACACGCGAACGCCGGGATCAGAGGCCAAGGAAAATTTCACGATCATCGGCCCCGGCGTGTCCGAAAATCCCGAACAGCATGTCCATATTGCAGAGCCCCATGGCTTCAATATCGGCGGCGCGCGCCAGCCGCCCGGCTGCGTCAATTCGCAGCACAGCCATGATACCGCAGAGGTATTTGTCGTGCACACCGGCCGATGGCGGTTCGATATCGGCGAGCATGGGACGGATGCTCGGGTCGAAATGGGGCCGGGCGATGTGATATCGCTGCCCACCGGCATGTTTCGCGGTTTTACTAATATCGGTGAAGATACCGGCTTTCTGTTCGCGGTGCTGGGCGGGGATGCGCCCGGGCGGGTGCTGTGGGCGCCCGACGTATTCGATATGGCGCGGGAATATGGGCTGGTGTTGCTGGATACTGGCGAGCTTGTTGACACTGCGGCGGGTGCGCGCGTTCCAGCGAATGCGCAGATCATGCCGCGCACCACCCCGGAACAGGTCGCGGCCATGCGCCGACCAAGCCAGGCAGAGGCCGAAGCCCTGGTGTGGCGCGCGGGCGACGCAAGCCATGCCGGCATCACCCCCATCATCGGCCCATCGGCACCGCTTGATTGGGTGCATGGCTTTACCGTGCAGCGGATCGACATCGAACCGGCATCATCGATCACGCCCCCGCGATTGGCGACGGCTGAGGTGCTGTTCGTCCATGCAGGCAGCCTGACGATCCGTTGGGCCGGTGGAGAGGTAACGCTGCACCCCGGTGACACGATCAGCGTACCGCCAGCGCTTGATCGCGACTATGCGAGCATTGCTGGCTGCACCGCCTATCGCACCGAACGGCAATGATCAGCGGCGGGGCGATCCCCGGCGTGGGGGGACGCGACATTGCCGACATCTTGTCCCCGCACGGCCCCGCACGCCAGCCCATGGCCGGGTTTGATGCCGACTATAGCGACATTGTCGATTACATCCTGCGCTGCACCCACCGGATCTGGGAGCAAAAGGACGTTGGGCTGATCGCCACGCATTACGCGCCCGACATCCGCGTCCACATGATGACCGGCCCGGTCGACGGCATGGACGGCGTAATCGCCGGCACCGCCCGCACGCTATCTGCCTTTCCCGATCGTACGCTGACGGGTGAGGCGGTGATCTGGTCGGACGAGGGTGACGACGGCTATCTGTCGTCGCACCGGATCACCTCGACCGCGACCAACCTCGGCCCGTCGGAATTCGGGCCCGCAACGGGCAAGCGCATCACCTTCACCACCATTGCCGATTGCCTGTGCCGCGCGAACCTGATCGTCGAGGAATGGCTGGTGCGCGATTATAGCGCGATGGCGCTGGGGCTCGGTTTTCACCCGCGCCAAGTCGCGCGCGCGCAGGCGGCAACAGACCGCGCAAACGGCTCGCCTGCAGCGTGGCGGGTTGACGCGATGGAGGCGATACGGGCGGTGGCGCTGACGCCCTTCCCTTCGGGTGCGATGCCGGAACCCGCCACCGATCCGGGCGGGTTTGCGCGCGCGGTATTCGACCGGGTCGTGAACCACCGGTGCTTCGGCCTCGTTCGGGACATCTACTCCCCCGCCGCGCACTGGGCCGGGCCGGGTGGCCGTCGCCTGTTCGGCTGGGGCGAAATCACCGGCTGGTTCACCGCGCTGATCGGCAGCTTCGGCGATGCGCGCGTGACCGTGGATCATGTCGCCGCCGTCGCCAGCGAGAACGGCCAGGACATCGCCGTGCGCTGGCAATTGGCGGGCACGCATGATGGCGGCGCGGTCTACGGCGCGGCATCGGGCCAGCCGGCCTATATCCTGGGCGTCACCCATTGGCGGATCGCGCATGGCGTGATCGTCGACGAGGTCACGATTTTCGACGAGGTCGCGCTGCTCCGCCAGATCGAAGGCGGGCTGTGAGCGCGCTGGCCGACCTGGAGATTGCACTGCGCCGTGACCGGGCATTCGGGCTGCTGGCGCACAGCCACAGCCACCGTGCGGTGCATGAGGACAGCCTGGGGCTGATCAAGGGCCGCGATGCGATCATGACACGCTGGCTGGCGGGCGAGCCACAGGAGGCGACGATCGACGCCGATCTGGGCGAGATGATTGCCTTCACGGCAACCGACGGCACCCGACAATGGCACGGCCATCGCTGGGTGTGGCGCGAGGAGGGTCGCATCGTCCGCGAAGTGCTGATCGAGGATGACGGCGTCGCAAAGGCCGCACCGCCAGCGCACGCCCCGCTCGGCGAACTGCGCGCCGGGAGCGGGCAATATGCGGCGGGCGACCGCGCGATCCTGCCCCCCGAATTCCCCGCCGATCTCGCCGCCACCGCCGATCGCCTCCACACGATCTGGAACGGGCGCTGTCTCGATCGCGGGGCCGAACTCTGGCTCGTCCCGCTGATCCGCGCCCTGCCCGACGCAACCTTTCTGTTCGAACGCGGCATCGCGGGGGCTGCCGCAAGCGCAATTCTGTGGCGCGTCCACGGCCACCACGAGACCGGCCAGCGCATCCGCCTGATCGGCAGCAGCGTGATCGACACCGCGAGTGGCGCGGTGACGTCGGTGCTCGATACTGCAGCGATGGCGGCACAGGTGGATCGGACGGCGATTGATTATGGAGCGGTGGGCTGAGAATGCTGGTTAGCGGACATGCCTGGGTGAGAGCCGCGTTGCTGGCGGACACCCGCCTGCTCCATCCTTATGCCAGAAGGGGATGACGTTACGGTTGGCGACACGCTATGCGGAGATGATGAAGACGAAATCCTTCTCCGACATGCGTTGCTCGATTGCCAGGACGCTCGAGATCGTCGGTTCGTGGTGGGCGTTGCTCATCATTCGCGATGCTATGATGGGCGCGAGGCGGTTCAAGCATTTCGAAAAATCGCTCGGCATTGCGAAGAACACGCTGGCTGCGCGTCTTAACGAGCTTATCGATGCCGGTATTTTGGTGAAGGTATCTGGCTCGAACGGTTCAGCCTTCGACGAGTACGTGTTGACCGAGCAGGGGCGCGATCTTGCCCCAGTGATGATCGCGCTATCGCAATGGGGCGATCGATGGGTAGCGCACGAGAATGGCACGTCTACCGAGATAATTGATGCTCTGTCCGGCGAGCGACTCCCAAAAATCTGGCCTCATGGCTCGGACGGCAAAGCGTTGCCTTTGAACAAAATAAAGATGAACCGCGCAAGCGACGCGCCCCCGCTAAAATGGGAGGAAGGCTAGCAGCTCTCGGCCGCACGGCAGCCACGCCGTGCGGCCGATCGCCAGCCATCGACTAGGCGTGCGCTCCCGTCTTTTCGGCATGTGCCGCAAGCCATGCTGCCTCTTCACCCGGCTGGGGCATGATCTCGCCGCCCTCCATCGCCCAATGCGCAGGAGTTTCGCGGATCTCGACGGCGACAGCTTCAAGCGAAAGGGCTGCAAGTCGGCTTATGGCTTCGCGGACTCCGCTCTTGATCTCGTCCTTCTGGGCGTCGGTCCGCCCGGACCGGATGCTTCCGACGGTTAGCACTGACCGTTCGCCGAGCGGCAAATCGGGAACGCCTTCTGCAAAGAACGCATGGACAAAAAGAGGCGGCGCGCCCGTCACCGCGCAGTGAATACGGGTGATAGCCTCGGCAATATTCTTCTTGGCATCATCGCTGAGCACGCCAGAAGCGCTATTCGTCAGGTAAAGGGGCATCGTGCCCTCCGTTAATGAAGGTTGGACTCGTTCGGATATCAGGCGGGTACAGGGTCACCGATCACGGCAGTGATCTCGTCGACCGAGCAGCCTGAGCCTTTGGTCCAGAGGTCGACGAGCTCGTGCAGCAACTCGACGCGAATGGCCTGTTCGAGCGCAGTGTTCCCGGTCAGCGAGACCACGGATGTCGTTGACGGCTCGTTAGCGGTGTAGCCGCTGCCAGAGGCGATCTCGCCCCATCGAATTTCGGCTGGCGAGCCGAGCTTCGCCACCGAGAAGGCCCTCAACTTGAATTCGAGATCCGACCGCTGTTTTGGGGAAATCTGGCCTTCCTGGACCAGGCACCTGCATGTTGTCACCGAAGCCTCCTTCGTAGCCGCCTGGTTGCGGCCGCTGGCTCCATGCGCCAACTTGGTTGCATAATGCAACCAGTTTTTAGTCTCAAGCCTATCGCTATTTTCGTGTTGTGCCCGTTGCTGCGGAGTGGTGACCTCAATGTCCGCTACTGGGCGGCAGCGGGCAGGCCGGTATTCATAAGTTTACGACCTGTACTGACTGTTCCCCCACGAAGGCGGGGGCCCAGCCCCGCGAGCGGTGCCGCCCGATACGCTGCACCCTGCGCAGGGGGCAACAGTGCAACCCGACGTCTTCACGCGACAAACCCAATCCGCAAAACGACCGACATTGGGTGAGGAGCGGACGTTGCAATTTTGACGGGGAGCGATACGTTCCTGCCCAAAGGCGGCCAATATGCGGAAAGCGACTATCGAGGTTCTTGGCGCGTTATTTGCCAATGCGCCGCTTTCGGATGACGCGCAGGGGCGGCGATCCCGTCAGATTGTGTTTGCCATGGTCGTGCTTCTATTCGTCATCGCGATGGTGGTGCTGGGATGGCAATAGTTGTGGAAAGCGGAAGTCCTGTTTCATCAGTTGGGGATTGCACCGTCAACGAGCGCTCCACATTTATCGATTTTAAGTTTCCTAACTTTGACGTCAAAGACACCC
>JBBQDD010000101.1:0-7777 GCA_038319335.1 Sphingomonadales bacterium | reverse complement strand
GAACGGGCGCTAGCGTCACGCTGGGAGTTGACCGCCAGCGCCCCGATGTGGCAGTCGCGACGCGGTATGCGGGTATAGTACAATGGTAGTACAGCAGCCTTCCAAGCTGAATACACGGGTTCGATTCCCGTTACCCGCTCCACCCTTTCACACCGGAAACCACGGATGACCGCAGCGACCCTGGCCGAGGCGAAGGCGCAGATTATTGCCGCCGGGCGCTGGCTGGACGGCAAGGGCTGGGCCCCTGCCACCGCCGGCAATTATTCGATGCGGGTGGCAGATGGCCGCTTCGCCATCACCGTTTCGGGGTGGCACAAGGGGCGGCTGACCGATTTCGGGGTGATGACGGTGGATGCCGAAGGCAAATCGCTCGACGGCAAGAAACCATCTGCCGAAACCGCGCTGCACATGGCGCTGTATGCCCGTTTTCCGCACGTCAACGCGGTACTGCACAGCCATTCGCCCGAAGCCGTCGGCATGAGCCGTGCCTATCGCAAAGCGACCCATTACAAGCTGGCCGGGCATGAGATGCTGAAAGTGCTGCCGGGCTTCACTACGCATGATGCGGTGTTTGCCCTGCCGATCGTCGACAACAGCCAGGACATGGGCGACATCCTGACCGCGATCGAACCGGCACTGCTGGCCGAATCGCCGCCGCCCGCCTATCTTATCCGTGGCCACGGCCTGTATGGCTGGGGCCACGACATGGCCGAGGCTGAGCGCGTGATCGAGGGCGTGGAATGGATGATCGCCGCCGAACTCGCCGAGGCGCGTTTCCGGGAGAGCATGCGATGAGCCATTTGCAGATTTTCGACGAGGCTGACGGCAGCGCGGCCCTGCTCGACACGACCGATGCGGCGGTGATTGCGCGCGAACTGGGCGGCATTGGCGTGCGGTTTGAGCGCTGGCCGACACGTCCCGTTGCCAGGTCAGCCGATGTTCTGGCCGTTTATGCGCCGGAAATCAGCGCGCTGACCGCGCAGGGCGGCTATCAATCGATCGACGTGATGGGCGTGACACCGGACCACCCCGACCGCGCGACGATCCGCACCAAATTTCTGTCCGAACATACCCATGCCGAGGACGAGATTCGCTTTTTCGTGGAGGGCGAAGGACTGTTCACGCTCCACGAAGCGGGCCGTGTGTTCAACATGCTGTGCACCCAGGGCGATCTGATTTCCGTGCCCGCGGGCATGCGGCACTGGTTCGACATGGGCGAAAAGCCGCACTTCACCGTGATCCGCCTGTTCGTGAATCCCGATGGCTGGATCGCGCAGTTTACCGGCGACGATATAGCCGCGCGCTTCCCCCGGCTTGAGCCTGCCCACGCGTGAGCGACGCCACCGCGATCAAGGCAATCCTGACCGATATCGAGGGGACGACATCGTCGATATCCTTTGTGGCGGACGTGCTGTTCCCCTATGCCCGTGACCGGCTGGCCAGCTATTGCGCCGCGCACCCGGCAGCGACCGCACCGATTCTGGCCGAGGTGCAGGCGATCGAGCCCGGCGATCCAATCGTCACGATGACGCGCTGGATTGATGAGGACCGCAAGATCACCCCGCTCAAGACGCTGCAGGGAATGATCTGGGACGGTGGATTTCGCGAGGGCGCGTTCAAGGGGCATATCTATCCCGATGCGGCGGCGGCGTTGCGACGCTGGCACGCGACGGGGGTGCGCCTTTACGTCTTTTCCAGCGGATCGATTGCCGCGCAAAAGCTGATCTTCGCTTTCAGCGAGGCGGGCGACCTGAGCGGGCTATTCTCGGGTTATTTCGACACGACGACCGGCCCGAAGCGCGAGGCAGTGGCCTATACGCGCATTGCCGAGGCGATCGGGCTGCCAGTCGAGCAGATCCTGTTCCTGTCGGATGTCGATGCCGAGACAGAGGCCGCACGCGCGGCGGGCATGGGGGCGCTGTTGATCGACCGGAACGGCGGCGAGGCGGATATCCACAGCTTTGATGATATTGGTTTTTAGCGAACCACTCCACACCCGTTCGGGCTGAGCGAAGTCGAAGCCCTGCCTTTCTTTTTCCACCGTGGAGAAGAAAGGCAGCCCTTCGACAAGCTCAGGGCGAACGGTATTTATCCAGGGCTTTTGCGCAGATGAAACTCAACGGCATCCACACCCGATCGATCATGCGTACCGATGATGGCGCGGGCGCGCGCATTCTCGATCAGCGCGATTTGCCGTGGAAGGTCACCTGGGTCGAGCTGCGCGACGCCGCCACCGCCGAGCGCGCGATCCGCGAGATGTGGACACGCGGCGCGCCGCTGATCGGGGCGACAGCGGCTTATGGACTGGCGCTGGCACTCACCGCTGATCCGAACGATGCGGGGCTGGACGCCGCGCACCGCTTCCTGCTTGAGGCGCGGCCTACGGCGGTCAATCTGCGCTGGGCGCTGGACGATGTCGCCGCCCATGTCCGCCCGCTGGCCCCCGAAAAGCGCGCCGCCGCCGCCTTTGCCCGCGCCGATACCATTGCCGATGATGACGCCGCGATGAGCGTGGCCATTGGCACACACGGCCTGGAAATCTTGCGCGATCTGCACGCGAACGCCCCGGATCGCCCGCTCAACATCCTGACGCATTGCAACGCGGGCTGGCTGGCGACGGTCGATTACGGTACCGCCACCGCCCCCATCTACATGGCGCATGACGCAGGCATCCCGGTGCATGTTTGGGTCGATGAGACCCGCCCGCGCAACCAGGGCGCGCTGCTCACCGCGTTCGAACTCGCCCAGCACGGCGTGCCGCATACCGTGATCGTCGACAATGCCGGCGGCCACCTGATGATGAACGGCCAGGTCGACATGGTGATCGTCGGCACAGACCGGGTCGCGGCGAATGGCGATGTCTGCAACAAGATCGGCACCTATCTGAAGGCTCTGGCCGCGAAGGACAACGACATCCCGTTTTATGTCGCGCTCCCCAGCACCACCTTCGACGAGACCACACCCACCGGCGCCGACGTGCCGATCGAGGAGCGCTCGGGCGACGAAGTGACGCACGTGCAGGGCGAAGGCGGCGCGATCAAAGTGACTGCGTCGGGCGCGGCAAACCCCGCGTTCGACGTGACGCCCGCGCGACTGGTGACGGGATACATCACTGAAAAGGGCGTCAGCGCGACGATTTGAGGGGGCCGCAGGCGAGCCACCGGCCCGCCTCGCAAGTCGTCCGCGAGTTCGTCGAGCGGCAGGAACATGGCGCCTTCCTGCAACGCAAGGTCGATGCGGCGCGTGCGTCGATCCGTGACGGGCAGGGTCGCCCCGATGCCGATGTCGAGACTGGCTTCGCTGCCCGCCGTGCCCGGATCACCGACGCGGCGTGAAGATCGTCTAAATGCCGGAGGCTGAGCAGGATCGTGCGGCGATCTGGGACTATCTCGAAGCGCGTGATCCCCAAGTTGCGGTCAGGATGGATCGCCTGTTCGGCGATGCCTTTGCAGGCCTCGCCGATTTTCCCATGGTCTGGCATGAGGGCGAAATCGTCGGCACGCGTGAACTCACCCCGCACCGCAGCTACCGTATCGTTTATGAGGTTGGCGATGACGTGGTCTGGATTCTCGTCCTGATCCATACCGCCCGGTTATGGCCCCCGCTTCGCCCTCCCTGAAAAACACTGCGAAAAGGGAGTGCGGTGGGCTGATTGCCAATGGTAAAATGTGGTGGAAAGCGGGTCGTTAGAGCGGTTTCCGATCAGTCTGGATCATATTCGCATGAGCTGAAGTAGTTGGCGCATTCGTGGGGCTGGAAGATGTCGACGAGCGTGCCGATCAGGGTCCAGAGGCCGCTGACGGTGCGTTCGCCGATCTTTCGGAGCATGGCCTTGAGCTTCGAGAACGCCTTTTCGATTGGGTTGAAGTCGGGGCTGTAGGGCGGGAGGAACATCAGGCGTGCGCCTGCCGCCTCGATCCTTTCGCGCACCGAGGCGCGCTTGTGGCTCGACAGATTGTCCATGATAACGACATCGCCGGGCTGAAGCTCGGGGATCAGGACCTGGGTGACATAGGCCTCGAACCAGTCGCCGTTGATCGGTCCGTCGAGCACCATGGGTGCCACCATGCCGGTCATGCGCAGGCCCGCGACCAGCGTCGTGGTTTTGCGGTGCCCATGCGGATAGCCCATCCGCAGGCGCTCGCCCTTCCGGCAGCGGCCATGGCTGCGCGTCATGTTGGTCGCGGTCCATGTCTCATCGATGAACACAAGGCGTTCCGGCTCCAGATCGAGCTGGTCGTTGAACCAGTCGCGACGCTGCTTCAGGACGTCGGGACGGTCCTGCTCGATGGCGTGACCAGTCTTTTTTTGCGCGTCATGCCGTGACGGACGAAGAAGCGGTGAAGCCCCGCCACGGAGACGTGCAGCCCGACTTCGACAAGCGCCAGACGCAGTTCTGCAAGCGAGATGTCTTTCTGCACCTCCCAGATCGCAAGGATGTCCGCCCGCCGCTCTTCGACCCGGCGCGAGCGCATATCGCCACCCTGCGGCTTGGGCGCAAAGCTGCCGGTCTCCCGCCGTTGCCCCTGCCAGCGGATCGCCGTCGAGGGCGCAACTCCAAACCGAGCCGCTGCACCACGGCAACTCATACCGTCGTCAACCGCCGCCAAAAGCCGCGAACGCAGATCCATCGATAATGGCTGACCCATCCATACTGGCCTCCTTCACCAGTATGGATTCTGAATCAGAAATCACGCCGGCTGGAAATCCCCCTTCGATTCATACCGCTCGAAAACCGCTCTAGGGTGTGGTCAAAGCTACACCAAAGCAGACGATGCTTTCAAGCGGCCTAAAGACAGCCCTCTTCTTGGTAGGTTCCCCGGATAGCAGAAACCGTTCCATTTTGACCTATCCGCCAATACACTCGCGCAGCGACGTTACACACGATGCTGCCCTCCTTGCGCACTGCTCCGTATTCGCCTTCCGCCTCATACCACGTTGGCTTGAAACCCTCCGCGCTTAGCCCATCGCTTAACTGGTGGACCGAACTGCCAACGGGAAAGCGTGACCGAACACGCGCATCGAATTGAGACGAGGCATCGCTCCAACCGTTCGGCAATCCATTCGTAAGAGACGATGGAGGGCGTGAAGATGTCCAAGAGAGCGCGGCCGCGAATCCGATGACGATGCCGCCCGCCAACGCGACCAGGCTTCGAGTGGACGGTTTTGTTTTAAGCAGTCTCATACATCGCCCATGGCGAGGAAGGCCATTGCAAAGAGAATTGCGGCTAGCACAGCAAAGATGGCGAGGGCCACTAACGGACCGGCAATTGTGTGGGATGATCTATTGCGTCGGTTCATACTGTGAACGTGGACGAGCGGTAGGTTTGGGGCAACCCGATCTCGATCGCGAGTGACTAACTTTGGGCGGAAGCTTCCATTTATTGAGACTCCTCACGGCCGCCGCGCCATCCGCTCCAACGCCCCATCAATCGTCGCATCCGCCTTCGCAAAGCACAGCCGCACCACGTTCGTGACCGCGTCCTGCGCGTAGAAGGCGCTGACCGGAATCGCCGCGACCCCCGCCTCCTCGACCAGCCATTCGCAGAACGCCGTGTCGCCCATCGTGATGCCGCTGGCGGCCAAATCAATCGACAGGAAATAGGTCGCCGCACTCGGCAGCACTTTGTACCCCAACCCCTCCAGCCCCGCCGCCAGCCGATCACGCGATCGCTGGAACCCTGCGCGCATCCCGGTGAAATAAGCCATGTCCTTGCCCAATCCGTACGCGGCGGCGGCCTGCAGATTGGGCGGGGTGGTGAAGGTGAGGAACTGGTGCGCCTTGGCGATGCCTTGCGACAGCGCGGGCGCGGCGCAGAGCCAGCCGACTTTCCACCCCGTCAGCGAGAATATCTTGCCGGCCGAGCCGATCTTCACCGTGCGGTCGCGCATGCCCGGCGATGTCATCAGCGAGACATGCTGGCGACCGTCGAACACGACATGCTCCCACACCTCGTCACAAATGGCGATCACATCATGGCTGGTGCAGAAATCCGCCAGCAGCGCCAGTTCTTGCGGCGTCGCCATCGTCGCGGTGGGGTTGAGCGGGGTGTTGAGGATGATCAGCTTTGTTCGCGGACCGGCGACCTTCGCCAGTGCCTCCGCCGTGATCCGCCATTCGGGCGGCTCCAGCCGCACCAGCCGCGCCACGCCGCCCGCGCGCTGCACCAGCGGCAGATAGGCATCGTAGAGTGGCTGAAACATCACCACTTCATCACCCGGCGACACCAGCGCCAGAATGCTCGCGGCCAGCGCTTCGGTCGCGCCCGATGTGACGATCACCTCGCTGGCATCCAGATCCAGGCCCTGATGGGCGGCATAATGATCGGCCACCGCCTGGCGAAGCACGGGCAGCCCTGCCATGGGGGGGTATTGGTTCGATTCACCCAGCAGCGCGCGAGCGGCCTCTGCCAGCACATCCTCCGGCCCGCGCCCGTCGGGAAAGCCCTGGCCCAGGTTGATCGCGCCATTGGCCCGCGCACGCGCCGACATCGCTTCAAAAATCGTGGTGCCCAGATTGGCGTAGAGCGGGTTCATGGCTGATCCTTGGGATAAAGCGGCGCGGCGATCAACCTATCGCAGCTGCACGCCGATCCAGAACAGCCGCGGCGTGCCCAGATCAATCGATCCGCCCGCATTGCGCGTCACCACATCGGCATCGAACAGATTTTCCGCGCGCGCGACCAGCGCCAGGTGCCTGCCGATCGGCAGCTGCGCGGTTGCATCCAGGGTGGCGACGCCCGGCAGGGTATCGACCTCCAAGTCATCCTCGAACTGGGCCGAGGTATAGCGCAGCGTGGACGACAGGCGGACGCCTTTGGCGGATGCCCACCCCAGCGTCGCGCTGGCAGCGTGGCGCGGGGTTTGGGCGGGGCGCAATCCGTTTAACGGAGCGGACACGCCCGATGCGGAAACCCGCGAATCGCTGAACGCGTAAGAGGCGCTGAGCGACCACGCGCCGCGCTGCGCCGCCGCCGTCAGCTCCAGCCCGCGCGCAATGATGGCGTCGACATTCTGGCGCTGGCGCAGATTGGGGGCGGTGGTGACGTTGGCAATCGCCCCCTGCAGCCGGTTGTAAAAACCCGTAATGCCAATCGTCACGCCGGTTGCGGGTGACAGATCGACCCCGCCCTCAATCCCGCGCAGTCTTTCCAGCCCCAGCGCTGCATTGGCCTGGGTGGTTATGGGAAACACCACGAACGGGCGGTACAGTTCGTTCAGCGTGGGCAGGCGAAACCCGGTATAGGCCGCCGCGCGCAGGGCAATCCGATCGTCGAGCCGCAGCAGCGCGCCCGCCCGCCCAGTTACTTCGCCACCGCTGCGGTCGGCAAAGGGTCGGTCGATCGTGCGCACACCCGCCGACGACAGCTCGGTAAAGCGGCCGCCCGTGATCGACCAGCGATCCGCCCGCACGCCGCCGGTCAGCACCAGCCTGCCAATTGTCCAATCATCCTCGACAAAGGCCCCCAGCGTCTGCGTGGCCCCGCCCGCCCGGCGGCGCGCGGTGACCAGCCCGGTGACGGCGCTATAGCCTTCCTCCTGCAGTTCACCGTCGGCCCGGCGCAGATCGACGCCGATCCGCAGCAAATGATCAGTCCCCACCGGTGGCCGCAGCTTAATCTTGCCACCAATTCCCGTGGCGGGTGTTGCGCGCTGGTCCAGCGTCAGGCGAAAACTGGTCGCGCTGATCACCTTGTTGCTGAAGTTGCGCGCCTGGAGATAGGCAATCGCATCGACGGCCCAATTGCCCCGGTGCACCAGCCGGATGCTCGCATCC
>JBBQDD010000100.1:0-7805 GCA_038319335.1 Sphingomonadales bacterium | reverse complement strand
GCATCAACGGCGCTGGTATAGCGCGCGACGCCGCAGGCCGCGGGCTGTCAGTGGTGCTGTGCGAAAAAGACGACCTGGCGTCTCACACATCGTCGGCGTCGACCAAGCTGATCCATGGCGGCCTGCGCTATCTGGAATATTACGAGTTCAAGCTGGTGGCAGAGGCGCTGCGCGAGCGCGAACGGCTGATCAAGGCGGCCCCGCACATCATCTATCCGCTGCAATTCATACTGCCGCATGAAAACGCCGTGCGGCCCTGGTTGCTGGTGCGACTGGGGCTGTTGCTGTATGATTTTCTGGGCGGGCGCATGTCGCTGCCGCGCTCACGCGGGCTGCGGGCGAGCGATACCGGCTTTACCGATCCGCTTAAGGGTGGGCGCAAGGGCTTTGTCTATTCGGATGCGTGGGTGGATGATGCCCGGCTGACGGTGCTGAACGCCGTCGATGCCGCCGCCAATGGCGCAGAGATCATCGTCCAGACCGCGCTGGTTTCTGCTCGGCGCGAGGGCGATGTGTGGCGCGCGACGTTATCGGACGGGCGCGAGATTGCGGCGCGCGCGCTGGTGAATGCCGCTGGCCCCTGGGTCCACCAAATGCTGGGCAAGCTGGGCGTCAACGCCGCCAGCGGCGTGCGGCTGATCAAGGGCAGCCATATCGTGGTGCCCAGCCTGTTCGACGGCGATCAAGCCTATATCCTGCAACAGCCCGACCGGCGGATCGTGTTTGCGATTCCTTACGAAAACGGATCGACCGAAATCGGCACCACCGATGTGCCCGTCGACGCGCCTGAGGATGCGGTGATTGACGCAGACGAAATCGCCTATCTATGCGAGGCAGTGAACCGGCATTTCGTTCGCCAAGTGTCGCCCGCCGATGTTACGTCGAGCTGGTCCGGTGTGCGGCCGCTTTATGATGACGGCGCGAGCGAGGCCAAGGCGGTGACGCGCGACTATGTGCTGGAACTCGACGTGCATGGCCCGGCGCTGCTGTCCATCTTCGGCGGCAAGATCACCACCGCGCGGCACCTGGCCGAGGAGGCGGTAGCGAAGCTGGCGCGCCCCATGGCGTGGCGCGTCCGACCCGTTACCGGCAGCAGGCCCTTTCCCGGCGGCGACATTGGCGACTTCAACGCGTTTCTGGCGACGGTGCACACGACATGGGCGTTTCTGGGGGATGCCCGGTCTCACCGCATGGCCCGCGCCTATGGATCGATGCTGCATATCATGCTGGACGGGATCAGCGACGAGGCGGCGATGGGCCGCGATCTGGGCGGCGGACTGACCGAGGTTGAGGCCCGCTGGATGCACGACCGCGAATGGGCACGCACGCCCGAGGATGCGCTGCTGCGGCGTTCCAAGATCGGGCTGCATTTGAGCGCCGCTGAGCGCACGGCATTTGATGCGTGGTGGAAAGATAGTTTCCCACAGTGATCACCGTTGCCGCCTTGTATCGCTTTGCCCGGTTCGAAAATCCGGTGGCATTGCGCGCGCCCCTGCTGTCCGCTTGCGAGGCGCAGGGGGTCAAGGGCACGGTGCTGCTGGCGGGCGAGGGGATTAACGGCACGATCGCGGGCACTGCCGATGCGATCGACACCGTGCTGGGCCATATCCGCGCGCTGCCCGGTTGCGCCGATATCGACGTGAAATATTCGACTGCTGAGACACTGCCGTTCCACCGGATGAAGGTGCGATTGAAGCGCGAGATTGTGACGATGGGCCAGCCCGATATCGATCCGCTGGCAGGCGTTGGCCACTATGTCGCGCCGTCGGACTGGAACGCGCTGATCGACCGGCCCGACACGATCCTGATCGACACACGCAACGCATATGAAGTGAAAATCGGCAGCTTTTCCGGTGCAATCGACCCCGAAACGGCCAGTTTTAGCGAATTTCCCGCGTGGTTTCGCGCAAATCGCGGCGAAATCGGCGACAAAAAGGTCGCGATGTTCTGCACCGGCGGCATCCGCTGCGAAAAGGCGACGGCTTTCCTGAAGGCGGAGGGGATTGAACAGGTCTATCACCTGAAAGGCGGCATCCTGAAATATCTGGAACAGGTGCCCCCTGCCGAGAGCCGCTGGGAGGGCGAATGCTTCGTCTTTGATGAGCGGGTGGCGGTGGGGCACGGGCTTGCGCCGGGCAGCCACGACCTGTGCCGCGCGTGCCGGATGCCGGTGAGCGCCGCTGATCGCCAGCCACCGGATTATGTCGAGGGGGTCAGCTGCCCCGCCTGCGCGGCGACCCGTGATGCTGATCAGCGCGCAGGCTATGCCGAGCGTCACCGGCAGGTGAAGCTCGCCAAAGAACGCGGTGACGTGCATGTCGGTGCGGCGCCCCCGCGCCTGGAGGCAGACGAATGACCGGCACCGAACGCACCCGCACCATCCTGCGCTGGCTGCTCGCCGCGGCTTATCTGTTCGTCGGCATCGTCCATATCCGCTCCCCCAACGGGTTCCTGCCGATCGTGCCCGACTGGGTGCCCTATCCCCTGGAAACGGTCGTGCTGACCGGTGTGTGCGAGATTGCCGGCGCGATCGGCCTGATGACCGGGCGATTCCGCTGCGCCGCCGCCTGGGGGCTGGCCGCCTATGCCGTCTGCGTTTTCCCGGCGAACATCAAACACGCGGTGGAAGGCGTTGTCGTCAGCGGTGTAAAGCTCGGCTGGACCTATCACGCGCCGCGCCTGGCGTTTCAGCCCGTCATCGTCTGGTGGGCATTGTTTGCCGGTGGCATCATCAGCTGGCCCTTTGGTGGAAGGAAAACCGCACCATGAGCGAGTCGCTCGACGATCAGATGATCGACACCCCCGATGGCCCGATGACATGGGCGGCATGGAAGAAAAAGCACCCCGTCCAGGTGCCCTCACGCCGCACCAAGGGCAAGGATCTGCCGGTCAAGGTTAAGCGTTTCACTGACAAGAGTTGAGGACAGTATCCGCGCTTGGAGCGCGATGATTGGGTTGATGCACCCTTCATCCGTTCGGGCTGACGTTATCACGCTCGAAGGTGCGATGCTGTGACGCCATCCAGATCTGATCAGCCCCCGTCACCCCGCTCTACCGCCCGCGCGGCACGCGCAGCGCAAGGCCCGGCACTGGCCCACACCGCCCCATCACCATGTCAATCATGCTGACCAGCCGGTCGCGGGCCAGCGCGATTCCGGCTGGTGTTGATCCGCGCTCCTCTGTCTCGATGTTGATATAGGCCAGCCCGTGCTGCACCGCATAGTTGGATAACGATCCATCGCTGACCGCCACCCGTTCAAACACAAGATTGGCATCCGCTGCAGCCAGCGCCGCGCTGCACGGGGCTGATCGGCGTTGCCGACCATCCAGGAACGGCACCAGCATCAGGCTGTCGGCATCATCAAACGGCCACACCCGCGCCCTTGCCGCGCGCGGCTGATAGCGGCTGTTGCACAGCTCCACCGAAATCGCGCCGCGACCCACCCGTGCAGCGGGGCAATCCGACAGGTCCGGATCGAAATCGGCCGCGTTGGTGTGGAGCGCGACGATCAACCGGGGCGGATCGCCCAGATCGGCCAGCATCTGTGCGACATAGGCCGGATAGGCATCAAAGAAATGCCGGTTGGGATCGATCGGCGTTCCCGCCACTTCGCTGTTAAAGCGCGCGCCGTAGCGCGTATCGGCCGGGCCGGTATCCACCACCATCACCACCCCGCCCCAGCTTTTCACAGCGTTCAACGCAGCGGCAAAGGTCGCATTCTCATTATCATGCGTCACTGCCCATAATGGCCCGGCAGGCTGGGCGGTATTGCTGATCCGCCACAACCGCCAGGTCGCTGGCCCCTCGGTAAAGACGATGCGTTCAACCGACAGGTCGCGCCAGATGGCAGGATCGCGGTGGCGGGCGAAATCATCATCGGCAATCGTCAGCGGATCGACCGGCGACGTGCTCGTCTGTGCCTCGCTCGCGCCCATACAGGCCAGCAGTGCAACGGCCGCCAGCCAAGGGCCTGATAGGCGGCGCACGGTAGCCCTCATCGAATCGCCCCGCGCCAACATGCAACTTGGTTAACGCAACCCGACCCCGCAACATAGCCGCCCTTTGGGGCGCAGACCGGCAGGTGACCGAAATCAGGACTCGGCGGCGGGGCGACCCGTGGCGGCCGGCAGTTCGCCCTCCCCCGGCGCCAGATCATAAGGGGCAACCAGCGCCCAGATATGTGCCGGGATCATCGATTTCATACGGCGGGGCCGTTCGCGCCGCAGGTGGACCACCGTCTCCGCTGCCTTCATCTCGACGCGGGTGCGCGCAAATTCCAGCCCGCGCGGGCCAAAGCGCGGCATCAACCAACCCACGATGGGCCGCACCCATTCCGGCATCCGCCGCAGCGGCAGGCCACCGGCGGCACGCTCAACATTCATGATGAAGCCCTTTACCGCACTGGCCCGCTTGCCGGCATTGCCCGGCGGCGCAAGCTGCACCTCATCCCCCAGCAGCGCGACCAGTTCCTCACCGCGCGCGTTGCGCACCACCAGCCATTGATCGCCCTCGCCAGCCATATAGCCCACCGTCAGATCAGCGAGCACATTGGTGTAATCGACACAGGTTCGGCACGTCAGCGGGAAGAAATCAGGCGGCAGTTTGGATATCGGCAATTGCAGGAAGGGAATCGCCTTCACCCGGCCATCGGTAAAGCGCAGCTCGACATGATAGTCCGCGCGAAACTCCAGATAGGTGATGCTGGCCGGGTCATCCGCCAGCAGCGCCAGAAATTCATGGAATCGCTCGGTGGTGGTATTGTCCGAACAGGGCGTGCCGATGACGTAAAGGCGCTCAAATCCCAGGCTCGCCTCAATCTTGCGGAGCGCATGGACCTGGCACGGAATGCCGATCACGGCGACCCGCCGATATCCCGCATCGCGCGCGGGCTGCAGCAGCGCGAGCAGCGGGGCATAGCCCATCCGCATCCCCCGCACCTGTGCCATCCCCGCCGCCTTCGTCACCAGCACCGGGACTGGCTTCCAGCGATCATCGGGATCGGGTGCCATCGTCAGCACCGCATCAACAGCCCCGCTTTCCAGCAGTTTTTCGCCCAGCCGGGTGGTAATGCCGGTCCATTGCGCACCCGCCAGCGCGGTGCCCAGCCGGGCACGGTACATCTGGCGATAGGGCCCGAAAAACAGCTCATCACCCTGTGCCGGGTCTCGCGGGCGGCCATGCACCTGGGCTTCCATCGCCGGGTAATCGGGCTTGATAAACTGGCAGGCGGTGCCGCATCGCTTATGCTCCGGCGTGCGCGAAATGCCGCAATCGGTGCACAGGTCGCGCGGGACAGCGGCGGCGAGCGGGGGCGCCCATAAAGCGGCAGAGTCGGCGGGGCTGGTCGGCAATTCGGGCAAGGTGGCGCGTTCCTGTTGATCGCCGGGCAGGCGCGCCCGGCACCGGCCCTTGTTCATCGAACCAGCCGGGAAAGTCCATTGGCAGCCCATGCATTTCCATCGCGCGGGCATGTCCGCTAGGGTTGCCGGGATGAACACCGTCCTCAACATTACACAGTCGATCCTTGGCCAGCCCTGGCGCTGGCGCGCGCTGAGCGCCGATGCGCGTGACCCCGATTATTCGCCCGACGATCTTGTCACGCAGCTGCTGATGGCGCGCGGCTGCCCGCGTGAGGCCCTTGATGCGCACCGGCTGCCCAGCATCCGCAGCTTCATGCCCGATCCGTCGATCTTCCGCGATATGGAACGCGCGGCAGAACGGCTCGCCGCCGCTGTGCTGGCGCAGGAAAAGGTGACGATCTTCGGCGATTATGATGTCGACGGGGCCACCTCTGCCGCGCTGATGATCTTGTTGCTGCGCCAACTAGGCCTGTCCTCCAGCGCGTATATCCCCGACCGGTTGATGGAAGGATATGGCCCGTCTGGTGAGGCTTTGGTGAAGATCGCCGCCGGGGGTGCGTCGCTGATCGTCACGGTCGATTGCGGGGCACAGGCGTTCGAAGCGCTGGAAATGGCGCGCGAGGTCGGCGTCGACGTGATCGTGGTCGATCACCACAAATGCGCGACCACCCTGCCACTGGCCTATGCCGTGGTGAACCCCAATCGGCTGGATGAGGGCGAGGGCGCGGCGCATGGCCACCTGGCGGCCGTGGGGGTGGCCTTCCTGCTGGGCGCAGCGCTGATCCGCACCTTGCGGGCGCGGGGCTTTTTCACTGACCGGGCCGAGCCCCGGCTGCTCGACCTCCTTGATATCGTCGCTTTGGGCACCGTGGCCGATGTCGCGGCGTTGCGCGGGCTGAACCGGGCATTCGTGTCGCAGGGGCTGAAGGTGATGGCCGCGCGCCGCAACATCGGCCTGAATGCGCTGATACAGGCATCGCGCCTCACCCGCGCGCCCACCGCCACCGATCTGGGCTTTGCGCTGGGGCCGCGAATCAATGCAGGCGGCCGGGTTGGCAAATCCGATCTGGGCGTGCGGCTGCTCACCACCAGCGACCCGGAGGAAGCACGGGTGATCGCCACCGAACTCGACCGGCTGAATGAGGAACGCCGTGCGATTGAGGGCGATGTGCAGCAGGCGGCAGAGGCGATGGCCGCGTCGCAGGCCAACCGCGCGGTGATCATCGTCGCTGGCCAGGGCTGGCACCCCGGGGTGATCGGCATCGTGGCGGGGCGGCTGAAGGAAAAGTTCGGGCGTCCCGCCATCGTGATCGCGCTGGATGATGCAGGCGTCGGCAAGGGATCGGGACGATCCGTGTCGGGCGTCGATCTGGGCCAGGCCGTGCTTTCGGCCAAGGAAGCAGGCTTGCTGGTCGCAGGCGGCGGCCATGCGATGGCGGCGGGGCT
Organism: Sphingomonadales bacterium; assembly: GCA_038319335.1. Lineage (GTDB taxonomy): Bacteria > Pseudomonadota > Alphaproteobacteria > Sphingomonadales > Sphingomonadaceae > Sphingomonas. Next base: position 998 of record JBBQDD010000100.1, on the reverse strand, counting down.
GACGATTGCCGCTGACCAGATCGATCGTTTCGGCGATTTTCTGGAGGGGCGACTGGCAGAGGGGGTTGCGCGCTCCACGGGGGATCGCGCCCTGCTGGTTGACGCGCTGGTCGCGCCCGGTGGCGTTACTCCGGCGCTGGTGGCGGCACTGGAACAGGGCGGCCCCTACGGCATGGGCTGGCCAGCACCCCGCGTCGCGGCGGGGCCCGTGCGCGTCATCAAGGCCGATATCGTCGGCAACGGCCATGTGCGCGCCGTGGTGGCGGGCGATGATGGCAAAAGCATCAAGACGGTCGCGTTCCGCCAGGCCGAAACGCCGCTGGGGCTGGCGCTGCTGGGGGCCGCACCCCACCGCCGCCTGTGGATCGCCGGTCGCGCCAAAATCGACGACTGGTCATCGCGCCCCGCTGCCGAAATTCACCTCGAAGACGCCGCATGGGCCGATTGACCGGCCAAGTATAAGGACAACGCCATGTTCAGCCACATCACGATCGGCACCAATGATCTGGAGCGCGCCCGGCGATTTTATGATCCGGTAATGGCCACGCTGGGGCTCGCCGCCCCCTTTGCGCTGCCCGGGACGCTGATATTCGGCAGCATGACCGGGCCCAAATTGTTCGTGGTCACCCCGTTCGACGGCAACCCCGCCAGCACGGGCAACGGCACCCATGCCGCGTTCATCGCCGCAGACCGCGCGGCAGTTGACGCCTTTCACCAGGCCGCCCTCGCGCACGGCGGCAGTGATGAGGGCGCACCCGGCCTGCGCCCGCATTATCACCCCCATTATTACGGTGCCTATGTCCGCGACCCCGACGGCAACAAGCTGCAGGCGGTATGCCATCGCCGAATGGACGATTGACCGGGTTGACCGCGCGCCATCATTTGCCTACGCGATTTTTCCACGCCAACCGGCACGCCCGGCAATGGCCCCTTCGTCTAGCGGTTAGGACGCGGCCCTTTCACGGCTGAAGCACGGGTTCGATTCCCGTAGGGGTCAC